>NZ_JBJKTM010000001.1:0-212533 GCF_046580785.1 Latilactobacillus sp. VITA-14 | reverse complement strand
TGCTAGTGCGCCACGTTGAAAACGTGATAAAGTAGATGTACCCAAAGTAATCACTCCCTATATTGGTTGGAATTAGCTACTACCATTGTAAGTGATTGCTTTGGGCTTTTTAATTTCTGTTCGGATTAATTATAGAATTTGCCAAATTAAATTGAAATACAAAATTGATATCTATCAATAAAGGCTGAGCAATAGTGCTCGCCTTTTTATTTGGTTTCAACATTTGATAATCTCCATTTCCGTGGTAGTCTGTATATAAAGCATTATCAGATGGAGGTTAGGCAAACGTGGAAAATGGACGACTTAGACGTGCTAGTCAGTTTAATAAGACACGGTTTCGCTTTGTGGGCAAAGGGTTATTAGTTGGGGCGTTCACTGGATTGGTGGTCAGTTTATTTCGCTTAGCGATTGAAAAAGGACTGGCCTTTGTTATCACTATCTATCAAGGGTTAAATGCACACCCGTGGTATTGGGTGCCATTGGTTGGTGCCAATTTATTGATTGGCCTGCTTGTGGCACAATTATTAAAAAAGGAACCGAATATAAGTGGTTCGGGGATTCCACAAGTTGAAGGACAATTGGAAGGTGAGTTTGATTTCAATTGGTGGTCAATCCTGTGGCGTAAATTTGTTGGGGGCATTTTAAGTATTGCACCTGGCTTATTCTTGGGACGAGAAGGCCCATCGATTCAGCTGGGGGCTGCCGTTGGACAGGGGGTCGCCGCTAAGTTGTTAAATCGCGGTGCTGATCGTCGGATTTTAATCGCTAGTGGGGCTGCCGCGGGCTTATCGGCTGCGTTTAATGCACCAATTGCCGGGACCTTTTTCGTACTAGAAGAAATCTACCATAACTTTTCACCGTTAGTTTGGGTGACGTCGCTTGCTAGCGCAATTGCAGCGAACTTCATTTCATTAAATTTTTTTGGTTTGACACCGACATTACATATTACGTACTCCCAAAGTTTGCCAATTAATCAGTATTGGCATTTGTTGATACTTGGTGTCGTATTAGGACTGTTGGGATACGTTTATCAGAAGGTATTATTGTGGTTACCACAATTTTATGCGAAGCTCCCGCTGCCAAAAGCGTATACCGGATTAGTGCCATTATTATGTGTTTTGCCGATTGGTTATTTCTGGCCCGAAATTTTGGGTGGTGGCAATGGATTGATTGCACACCTTGGACAAAATTTACCGACAATCAGTGTGGTGGCCGGTCTATTCCTATTACGGTTTGTTTTTTCAATGATTTCATACGGTTCAGGATTACCTGGTGGGATTTTTCTACCGATTTTATCACTAGGAGCTTTAATCGGTGCCCTTTATGGACTCATAATGGTTCAACTTGGTTGGTTAGCACCAGTTTATGTTCCCAACTTAATTATTTTTGCGATGGGTGGTTACTTTGCCGGAATCGGGAAGGCGCCATTTACGGCCATTCTACTAGTGACCGAGATGGTAGGTTCGCTCGTGCACTTGATGCCATTAGCAATTTTATCGTTGGTGGCCTACATCGTCGTTGACTTAATGGGGGGCGCGCCAATTTACGCATCATTATTGCAACGCGCACTTGGCAAACCACATCGTAAGTTAGCAACATTCTCTGATCGCTTGGAGGTACCAGTGTTTGCGGGCGCACCGTTAGAGGATCGCCAAGTCCGTGAAGTGGACTGGCCAAAGACATGTTTGTTAATCGCGATTGTTCGTGGCGAATCCGAACTGATTCCGCATGGTGATACGTTGATCCGTGCTGGTGACACGTTGATTGTGTTAACGGATCATCAGCTACGGGCGACGGTGCGGCGGCAAATTGAAGACGCTGCCCAAGCCTTGCGAAATACGGATGAGAATCTCGTGAAATAATCGATAAAAAAGTGGTGATTAACTACTTTTTATGCTAAAGTATTAAAAGACAGTGTAGATAGAAAGGTAGGGAATTAGGTTGGAAAATCTTATCCTGAACTTATTATTAATCGATTCAATCTTGATTGTGATCGCAGTCATGATGCAACCAAGTAAACAACAGGATGCTTTGAGTGCGTTATCAGGTGGTTCTGGTGATTTATTCGGCAAGCAAAAGGCCCGTGGTTTCGAAGCTTTCATGCAGAAAGTAACCGTTGTTTTAGGGGCTTTATTCTTCGTCTTTGCATTAGCTTTAGTGTACTTATCATCACACTAATACATGTGAGACGGGTCGAATTCTAATAAGAACGTTGATGCGGTCTCCTGTTGAATGGCAGGAGACCTTTTTAAATGAATTCAAGCAGTAAGGACTTTGGGGGTGAGCGCGTGTCTTATCGGTTGCCGCAACCGTTTTATTTTGACGGTGGTTCAGTCGGGGTTGTGTTGTTACATGCTTATACAGGTAGTGCTAATGATGTCCGTATGATGGGCCGCTTTTTGGAGAAAAATCAGCTGGCGGTTAGTGCACCACAGTTTGCAGGGCATGCAACGGCTGATCCAACCGAGATTTTAACGCGCGGTTCTGTCGATGCATGGTGGGCCGATACGGTGGCTGCGATTGAGCAGTTATCCGCGGCTAACAAACAACCGTTATTTGTTTTCGGATTGTCATTAGGCGGATTGTTTGCCATGCGGGCATTAGAAGAACTATCACAAGTTTGTGGTGGTGGGATTTTTAGTGCGCCAGTACTCGAAGGACCGACTGCTAAATTGACGCCGCTCTTTGGCCAATATGCTAATCGAATTATGCAGTTAATGGGCGTCCCAGCTGCGCAACAGACAGCACGTTTGGCGACTATTAATCAGCAATTACCACAACAACTTGCATCAATTGATATTTTCAGTCGACAAGTTGTGGCTGACTTGAAGCAAATCGGAGATAAACCGGTCTTCATCGGCCAAGGCGGACAAGATCAAGTTATTGATCCAACGCAAGCCCAAGTCTTACATCAGCAATTAACGCAACAAAACATAACAGTTGATTATCATTGGTATCCACAAGCCGGCCACGTCATTACGGTCGATAGTGCGCATCACCAATTAGAAACAGATGTCCTAGAATTTATAAACCGTTTTAAGAAATGAGAAAGAGGTGTTGATGTGACACAAGTTGAACAGATGAAAGCAGCTATTCTTGCAATTTTTGAAGCAGATGCAACGCAACAATTAAACGTATCCGAAATTAGTGAACGAATCGGCGTTGCCGGTTCACAAGGGTTCAAAGACCTAGTGAAAGTATTAGCAGAATTAGAAGGGGATAAGACATTGAATATGGACGATGCCGGTAAGTTCAGATTACCAGCCAGCAACCGCCTTGTTGAAGGGGTCTTCCATGCTAACGATCGTGGCTTTGGCTTCGTTTCAATCGTTGATAAGGAACCCAATGATCCAGATATCTTTATCGCCCCACCCAATACGAATTTTGCGATGAATGGTGACACGGTTGAAGTGGCCATCATTAAAGAAGCCGAAGAAAACAGCCGCCGCGGTCCTGAAGGAAAAGTGGCGAAAGTGATTACGCGGGGGATTGAAGAAATCGTCGGCGAATTCATGCCTTATTCAGATATCCAAAAAGGAAAAACAGGCTGGATTGGATACATCCAAAGTCATGCCAAAAAATTAAGTAATTACCGAATTTATTTAACGGATAATGGGTTACATCCACAAAAGGGTGACATGGTCCAAGTTGACGTTACCGGTTACCCAAGTGTTGAGGCGCCAGGTCAAATGCTGGGGATTGCCAAACAAGTACTTGGTAACAAGAATGATCCCGGCGTTGACGTTTTATCAATCGTGTATCAACATGATATTAAGACGGACTTCCCAGAAGAAGTTCGGCTTCAATCAGAAGCGATTCCAGATACGGTTTTAGAATCTGATAAACTAGGTCGTAAAGATTTAACGGATCAAGACGTTGTGACAATTGACGGCGACGATTCTAAAGATTTTGATGATGCAGTTAACGTTAAAAAGTTGGCAAACGGCAACTACTACTTAGGGGTCCACATTGCTGACGTGAGTTACTACGTCACTGAAGGTTCACCATTAGACGTTGAAGCCTTAGAACGTGGGACTAGTACTTATTTAACTGATCGTGTGATTCCAATGTTGCCATTCCGCTTATCAAACGGGATTTGCTCATTAAATCCAGACGTTGAACGCCTTGCTTTAACGTGTGAAATGGAAATCAATGAACACGGCGTGGTAGTGGATCACAAGATTTTCCCAAGTGTGATTAAGTCAACAGCGCGGATGACATACAAAAACGTCAATAAGATCTTAACAGATCAAGATGCTGACTTACGGGCGCAATACGAACGGCTCGTGCCAATGTTTGAAACGATGTCAGAATTACATGCAATTCTCTTGAAGAAGCGTCATAACCGTGGTGCAATTGATTTCGAAGAAGACGAAGCTAAGATTATCGTTGATGAAAATGGCAAGGCCATCGACATCGAATTACGCCAACGCGGTCTTTCAGAACGCATGATTGAATCATTTATGTTGGCTGCTAATGAAACGGTTGCAGAACATTACAGTACTGCTAATGCACCTTTCTTATACCGGATTCATGAAACACCAGATGCTGATAAGATGAAGAATTTCTTTGAATTTATCACGGCTTATGGGATTCAAGCACACGGTTCAAGTAAGAAAGTGACGCCAATGATGCTCCAAGAAGTCTTGACGCAAATTGAAGGTCAACCTGAACAACCGATTATTACAACGATGTTATTAAGAAGTATGCAACAAGCACATTATTCTGATGAATCCCTTGGTCACTTTGGTTTGGGTGCGGAATTCTACACGCATTTCACGTCTCCAATCCGTCGTTACCCTGATTTGATGGTTCATCGTTTGGTTCATAGTTATGCCACAAATGGGATGACGATTGAAGAAAAAGAAAAATGGGCACCTAAGTTACAACCAATCGCAGAACAAACATCCCTTGAAGAACGTCGCTCAATCGATACTGAACGGGAAGTCGTTGATCTTAAAAAGGCTGAATACATGCTTGATAAGGTCGGTAATGAATACGACGCTGTGATTAGTTCTGTTACCAGCTTTGGGATGTTTATCGCATTACCAAGCACGGTTGAAGGCCTCGTCCACATCTCACAGATGAAAGATGACTACTATAGCTTTGTTGAAAGCCAATTAGCCCTTGTCGGTGAAAGAACGCATAAGATGTTCCGCATTGGCCAACCAGTACGGGTCAAGGTCGCGAATGTTGATTTAGATGCCCACTCAGTGGACTTTGAATTATTAGCCGGTGAAGAAGTGCCATTGGCTTCGGCTGAAATCTTAAGCAAGATTGAAGCACGACCAAAGCGTCCAGCACGCCCACGTGATCATGAAAAAGGCGGTCAACGTCGTGGTGATCAAAAGAAAAATAATCATCCAAGACGCCCAGCTGCGAACAAGGACTCACAAAAACGTACTTTTAAAAAGTAGGTGATTGAATGGCAAAGAAACATCCTCAAAAACCAGCAAATTTAATTGCACAGAATAAAAAAGCTGGTCACGATTATAATATTTTGGAAACATTCGAAGCAGGCTTAGTGCTCACCGGTACCGAGATTAAATCGGTCCGTAAGGGCAAAATCAACTTACGTGATGGGTTCGCCCGCGTCCGTAAAGGAGAAGCCTATCTCGAAAATGTCCATATTAGCCCTTATGAACAAGGCAACCAGTTTAATCATGACCCATTGCGCAACCGGAAGCTATTGTTGCACAAGAAGGAAATTACCAAGATTGGTGCTTTAACGAAGAATAAGGGGATTACGATTGTGCCGTTACGGGTTTATTTGAAACACGGCTTTGCCAAAGTTTTAATCGGCGTTGGTGAAGGGAAACGGGAATACGATAAGCGCGAAACACTGAAACGAAAAGAACAAGATCGTGAAATGGCCCGCGCAGTTCGGATTAAAGGTTAGTCCTTTAATTAAAATCTAAGTATAAAGTCAAAAAGCTATCACAAAATTTACTTTTGTGGTAGCTTTTTCTATTGGAAGTATTTGGTTTGTTGGCGGTTACAAGTGGGTTTTTATTACGCAAAAATTATAAATGTCTTCAAACTGTAATATAACGTCATTAATCTGCAATCTTCTTGCGGGGATTGTTGCGTATAATCAAGTTTGAGTTATGAATGGAGGAGTTTAACAAGATGCGATTTAGAAAACTAGCGTTAGCTGTTGTTACCTGTTTAGTTGCAATGGTTACGATGGGCACATCTGTTAGTGCTGCCAGTTTGAGCGAATTACAAGCCCAAGAAAGCAGTACCCAAAAAAGTATTGATGATACAAATTCGAAGATTCAAGCCACTTTAACGAGCGTGAATGCGAAGTATCAAGAAATTAATGCCTTAAAGGAAAAGATTAAGGATAACGAAAAAAATATCGAACAAGCACAAACGCTTTTGAAAAAGCAACAAGCCACTTTAGCAAAACGTAAAAGCTATGCTAAGGAACGCTTGCAATCACTTCAACGAACAGCCGATGACCGCAACGTTGTCAACTCACTATTGTCAGCTGATTCTTTGAGTGATTTCTTCAACCGGGCTTACACATTGACGGTTCTTCAAAGTGCTGACAACCATAATATGGATGAATTAGCACAAAGTTACCGTGATACACAAGCCATTCAAGATAAGTTACAAGCTAGCAAGACAGAACTTGATGAACAACGAAGCAGTTTGGATCAACAATCTGTCGAACTGGAACAACAAGTGGCTGGCTTAAAGAATAATTTAAGTCAAAGCCAAGCGGATCTTGCAAAAATTGCTAAAGAAAAAGCAGAAGAACAAGCACGTGAAGAAGCTGAAGCCAAAGCGGCTGAAGCAGCTAAAAAAGCGGCCGACGAAGCAGCACAAGCGCCAATTGCACCAGTTGTGGACACAAATGCCCAGCAAGCCGATTTAGCAAGCGCTGCTGATGGCAAGGCCGGACAAGCGATTCAAGTGCAAGCAACGGCTTATTCAACTGCCGAACCTGGTTTGAGCCATTTTAGTGCAACTGGAATTGAGTTAACTAAAAACCCAAATTGTATCGCCGTTGATCCTAGTGTCATTCCATTAGGCTCACTTGTTTTGGTACCTGGTTACGGGTATGCAATTGCTGGTGACACGGGTAGCGCGATTAAAGGTCACATTATTGATGTTCATTTTCCAACTGTTGCGGCATGTAAGAGTTGGGGTCGTCGTCATATTACAATCACAATTATTAAGTAATTTTAAATACAGCCTTTTTTGAGGCTGTATTTTTTACTTCGTGGATTGTTTTTGTAAAATAAATAATAAATTACCTTTAATAAAGGTTGTCAGGGCAACTCATAATGAACGTTGTTGATGATTATTAGTGAAAGTTAGTTGAAATATATAATTTAATACTATAGACTATTTGTATTGCTTTAAATCGAAGCACGGTTAAGATTAGCTGACTAAGTATTATTTAGATCGGCTATCTTAGAAAACGGAAGAATTGAAGTACTGAATAGTGTGAGTATGAAACTTATCGATGGTTAACTATTGATACTGAAAGTTTCAGCATGTAGGAGGAATAGAAATGGATATGAGTAATAACACCGATTTACTCGGTAGCACATCAGCAGATTTTATGGAATTCGCAGGTTTATACCGGTGGTTGATTAACAATCTTAGCGAATCAATGAGTCGTGAAAGCCAAAAATACGGTTTATCTTTCGACCAATTTTTAGTGATGCACGAGATTCAAAATGCGAATAATGAAACAACTAACAGTGCATTGGCAGATAAGATGCAAGTGAGTCGTTCAGCGATTTCACGTCAATGTCGTTCATTACGTAAGATGGCTTTTATCGCAGAACAATCTGATGAAAATGACCAACGCATTCGTCGTGTTCATTTGACGGAAAAGGGTTTGGAAGTTTATCGTCATCTCTTGTTCTATTACGTAGACTTGTACAAAGATTTACAAAATGAAATCGGCCAAGATACTGTTGGCGCAACAATCGACCAAAGCAAAAAAATCTTTGGTCGCATGGCATCAATGAACATGGATCGCCCAGAAGCAAAATAAACGTTAAAAAAGGCCGCAACCATTTGTTGCGGCCTTTTTTTGTGCGATTAGCAACGGTCGCGCATAATGACGCGCGTCACTTTCTTTGTTAGAATAGAGCTAGTCACTTTACGAATGTAGGAGGAACAACATGGGTTCTCAAAAAAAATTATTATTAGTCGACGGCAATAGTGTTGCATTTCGTGCTTTTTTTGCAATGCACCAAGCTTTAGACCATTTCACCAATCAGGCAGGACTGCACACTAATGCGATTTATGCTTTCAAGAATATGTTGGATATTATTCTGAAAAAGATTGAACCAACACACGTGTTAGTTGCTTTTGATGCGGGCAAAACCACTTTTAGAACCGAACAATTTGCCGACTACAAAGGGGGCCGTTCAAAAACGCCACCTGAATTAACGGAACAATTTCCTTATATTAGAGAACTCTTAACAGCATATGGTATTCAGTCTTATGAACTCGCTAATTTCGAAGCGGACGATATCATTGGTACACTTGCTAAACAAGCAGAAGCTGATGGTTTCACGGTCGATATCGTCACTGGTGATCGCGATTTAACTCAATTGACGACTAGTCAGACAACCGTTAACATCACTGTTAAAGGGGTCAATGAAATTGAAGCGTATACCCCTGAACACGTTCAAGAAAAACTCGGTTTAGAACCAAGCCAAATTATCGATTTAAAAGGATTGATGGGCGATACCTCTGATAATTATCCCGGGGTGACAAAGGTCGGGGAAAAGACTGCGCTTAAATTGATTACGGAATTTGGAAACATTGAAGGTGTTTATGAACATGTCGATGAAATGAAAAAGAGTAAATTGAAAGAACATTTGATTGAAGATCGCGACCTAGCTTTCACGAGTAAGACACTGGCAACCATTAAACGTGACGCGCCAATTACGATTGGCTTAGACGATGTGGTGTACAACGGACCTGATATGGCAGCTTTGGTTGCTTTTTACCAAGAAATGAACTTCAAGTCGTTTCTAAATCAATTAGATGTTGCACCAGTTGAACCCACGGCTACTGAAGACTATCAATTTACAGTATTAACCCTTGATAACATCGCCGATGTCGTGACAACCACTGAAAACGTTGCGTTTGGCATCGAAATGTTAACCGACAATTACCATACAGCAGACTTGATTGGCTTTTACATTGGCCGACCAGACCACTGGTATGTCAGCGACGACGTAACACTCTTGACAGAATCGGTTTTAAAAACGTGGTTAGAAGATGCTAAACGTCCGAAAGCAGTTTTTGACGTGAAACGCAATCAGGTTGCGGTGAATCGCTTAGGGATTCACTTAGCGGGGGTTCAATTTGACTTACTATTAGCGTCTTATTTGTTGAATACAACGAATAACAGTAATGATCTTGGAACGGTTGCAAATTTACATCAGTATCAAAATGTCCAAACAGATGAAGCTGTTTATGGCAAGGGGGCTAAACGCGCAGTCCCTGTCGATCCAACCGTGCTTTATCAACATCTGATTCAAAAAGCAGCAGCTATTTACAAATTAGCACCACAATTGACAGAACAATTAAAAAAACATCAACAATTCGATTTATTCACGGATATGGAATTGCCATTAGCGCTAGTTTTAGCGGATATGGAAATCACCGGGATTCGAGTTGATGCAAGTCGCCTACAACAAATGGGGGGCGAGTTCAGTCAAACGCTGAAGATTTTGGAAGAAAAGATTTATGCGGAAGCTGGCGAAACGTTTAACATCAATTCGCCTAAGCAACTGGGCGTCATTCTATTCGAAAAGATGGGGTTACCAGTGATTAAGAAGACCAAGACCGGCTATTCAACGGCGGTGGATGTCTTGGAACAACTTAAAAAAGACGCACCAATTGTCCAAACCATCTTGGATTATCGCCAAATCGCTAAGATTCAGTCAACGTATGTCGAAGGATTATTGAAGTCAATTCATCAAGATAATAAGGTGCATACGCGTTACTTGCAAACCTTAACGCAGACTGGTCGCTTGTCATCGGTTGATCCCAACTTACAAAATATTCCAGTCCGTCTAGCGGAAGGCCGTAAGATTCGCCAAGCGTTTGTTCCAAGTCAACCGGGTTGGCAGATGTTTGCTTCTGATTACTCCCAAATTGAATTACGAGTTTTAGCCCACATTTCGGGGGATGCCAATATGCAAGAGGCATTCAAGGAAGACCGCGATATCCATGCGAATACTGCGATGAAGATTTTTGGCTTATCGAGCGCTGATGAAGTGACACCAGATATGCGGCGCCAAGCGAAAGCAACTAATTTCGGGATTGTTTACGGGATTAGTGACTATGGCTTATCACAAAATATTGGGATCACAAGGGCTGAAGCTAAACGCTTTATTGAAGCGTATTTTGAACAGTATCCAGGTGTTCATCAATTCATGCAAGATATCGTGAAGAAGGCGCGCGAAGAAGGCTACGTTGAAACGCTCTTCCATCGGCGTCGCTATTTACCAGATATTCACGCTAAAAACTTCAATTTGCGCTCATTTGCAGAACGCACGGCAATGAATACCCCAATTCAAGGGAGTGCCGCTGATATTATTAAGATGGCAATGATCTTGATGCAAGCGGAACTGAAGAAGGCAGGATTACAAGCCAAGATGCTTTTACAAGTACATGATGAATTGATTTTTGAAGCACCAGAATCAGAAATACCAATGTTAGAAAAATTAGTACCAAGTGTCATGGATTCTGCGGTTTCATTAGCGGTGCCGCTGAAAGTTGAAAGTGGCTTTGGACCAACTTGGTACGATATTAAGAAATAAGGGGACACACAATGCCAGAATTACCAGAAGTTGAAAATGTGCGCCGCGGATTGGAACAATTAGTGGTCGGTAAGACGGTTCAAGCAATTGAGATTCGCTGGTCGAAAATTATCAGTAATCCAGACGATGTTTTTGTTGAAGGTCTTGTTGGACGCCAAATTATCGGTGTTGATCGACGCGGTAAGTATTTATTGATTCGTTTCGATCAAAACTTAACTGTTGTGAGTCATTTGCGGATGGAAGGCAAATACGAAGTTGATGATCAATCTGTACCAATGACTAAGCACACGCATGTGATTTGGACATTTACAGATGGACAACAGTTACGTTATCTTGATTCACGTAAGTTTGGCCGAATGTTATTAATTGAAACGGGTCAAGAAAACACTGTTTCTGGATTGAAGGACTTAGGGGTTGAACCAACCCCAACAACGTTTAAGAAAACCGCCTTCTATCAGGCGTTACAGAAACATAAAAAAGCGATTAAACCACTGTTGCTGGATCAAAAAATTGTAACGGGTCTTGGGAATATCTATGTGGACGAAACGTTGTGGTTGAGCCAGATTCACCCAGAAACACCGGCGAATTTATTGACGAAAGCTGAAACAGATCGTTTGCATGATGAAATCATCACAGAGTTAGAACTGGCAACCAATAACGGTGGGACAACAGTCAATACGTTCTTAAACGCGGCGGGTCACGCTGGGGCCTTTCAGGATATGTTGCACGTCTATGGTAAGAAAGGGCAACCGTGTGATCGGTGCCAGACTCCGATTGAGAAAATTAAAGTAGCACAGCGTGGCACGCATTTCTGTCCGCGGTGTCAGATTAAGAGAGAAGCGGTTCAATGACGTATTTTCTAGGTTTAACGGGTGGCATTGCCAGTGGGAAGTCGACTGTTGCGGCATTGTTTAAAGAACAGGGAATCCCGGTGATTGATGCTGATCAAGTTGCTCATCAGGTATTAGCGACTAATAAATCGGTACAGGCACAATTGCAAGCAGCCTTTGGCGAAGCAGTTGTCAAAAATGGTCAAGTTGATCGGCCTATGTTGGGCCAGCAAGTCTTCGGTAACCTAGAGGCTTTGACTCAGTTAAATGCGATTACTGGGCCCGCTATTTTGACAGCCATTAAACAACAGATGCAAGCAGCAGATGCACCGCTGGTTGTGTTGGATGTGCCACTGTTATATGAACAACACTACGAGCAATATTGCGATGGTGTTGCAGTTGTCTACGTTGAACGTAAAACACAATTGCAACGTTTGATGGCACGTAACCAATTGACTATAGAACAGGCAAATGCGCGAATTGATAGTCAAAGTGATTTGGCGACCAAAAAAGCGCGAGCGGATTTCGTGATTGATAATCAAGGCACACCTGCAATGTTGCGGCAACGTGTTTTGGCGTTGTTACAACAGTTGTGTCATAACAAGTAATACAAGCGGTCGAACAGATTATTCTGTTCGACCGCTTTTTTGTTTGGAAAAGGCGAAATGCCTTGAGACTGATACATTTTTTGTTTAGCCTGCTTGCCTGGCATGTTATACTACTGTTATACTAATTGTTTTAAAATTGGATTGAATTTGAAACGAATTAATCAAAAGATAAGAAGGTGTCATTATGCTATGTCCACATTGTCATCAGAATAGTTCGCGGGTAATTGATAGTCGTCCCACGGATGAAGGGCGAGTGATTCGTCGTCGCCGTGAGTGTGAGAATTGTCGTTTCCGGTTTACAACGTTCGAACGAGTGGAACAAACCCCATTGTTGGTAATCAAGAAAAACGGAACGCGCGAAGAATTCAACCGTGATAAATTATTGCGCGGGCTAATTCGTGCTGCTGAAAAACGCCCCGTTACAATGGAGCAAATGACTGAAGTAGTTGATGAAGTTGAGAATAAGATTCGCTCATTGGGTGAAAACGAAGTCTCTTCACAAGCCGTCGGAGAATATGTGATGCGCTTGTTACCAGATATTGATCAGATTGCCTACATTCGCTTTGCCAGTGTTTATCGCGAATTCAAGGATATGAATGTCTTTATGAGTGAATTACAAGAAATGATGAATAAAGAAAAGACGAAGAAATCGAATTAAGGAAGAGGGGTTAGCCGATGTCAGATGCATTTGATTTTTTGAGTCCAAAAGACGGCTTTTCAGTGACAAAAGCTAACTATTTGACCGATTTCGATCAAACAGTCGTCACTTACTTATATCAACCATTGATGGGGGCTGTTGCTTACAGTCTCTATCTTTTGTTATGGAGTCAAACCAAGAAAGAAACGGAACAACATTTTCAAACACATGCGACTTTGTTAAATCTGTTGAGTGTTGATTTACCTGCTTTTTATGACAGCCGCAGCAAATTGGAAGCACTTGGTTTAATGCGGACGTATCAAAAAAATGAGGGAACTGGCCGCAAGTTGGTGTATGAACTGTATGCGCCATTGCAACCACAAGCTTTTTTTAACGATGATTTGTTAAGTGTGGCATTGTTCGAAGCGGTCCGCGAAACACGGTTTGTGGAACTCCGTGACTATTTCAAGCTACGACCGGTTTACGCCAAGGATTATCAAGAGGTCACTAAGAATTTCTTGACCGTTTTCCATGTGCAAAACGATTTATTGACGACCGCGCCAAGCAGTGTGGCTGAAACTAAGGCAATGTATCAACAAAAAGCAGCTAGCACACCGCAGTTTACCTCGGTTGAGTTGCGGACTTTTGATTGGGACCTATTACAAGATGCAACGGCGCAATACCAGATTGATACGGATCAAATTCTCAAAAATGAACAGGGCTTGTTTAATCTCCATTATTTCTATGGTCTAGATGAGATGGACTTAGCGCGTTTGATTGGCTTGACGATGAATGTTGCTGACAGTACGATTAATATGGCAGCGCTCGAACAGAACGTCTTGAACAATTACACACGACGTCAGAGTAACCGGCAAACGCCAGCTGCTACAACAACGCAAAAACCGTTAGCCGAGTTACAAAAAGAATGGCAAAAAGCCGGCTTTAACGAACAGGAATTGCAGTGGCTAACAGAAAGTCAGGGCTACTTGCCAGTTGATTATCTCGAATACTTGAAACAAAAGAACCACGGCTTTGTCGCTAAAAATGAAATCCGGGCGTTAAAGGACTTGCAAAACCGCTATATCTTTAACAATGATGTGCTCAATATTTTGGTCGTTTATATCATTACGCAATATGATGGGCTCACTCAGGCGCTAGTCGATCGGATTGCGAACCAGTGGGCTCAACAAGGGGTTAAGACGGCAGCGGATGCGATTTTGCAGATTCGCGATTTCCAAACCAAACAGACGGCAAAGGTGCAAAACAATCGCCAAACGCGTTATCAGAACAAAACTAAAAAAGAACCAGTACCTAAATGGGCTAAACCAGATTATCAAGCGCCAAAAGAAACAACCACACCTGAGCATCAGCATGAACTAGAAGTGGCGTTGAAAAAAATTCGTGAGGGGCGGGAATCGTAATGGAAAATATGGGTAAAGATTTGACGGATTACATGAATCGGCAAAAGTTAAACCAACAGTTTAATAAATTGGTCGAAGATGCCTTGAACGATTCCGATGTCCAAGCATTTATACAAGCTAACAAAGACCGCTTATCACAAGAAACGGTCACGCGTAGTGCCGCTAAAATTTACGAATACGTCATCGAAAAGAAGAAGTTAGCTAATGGGCAAACCACTTTGGCACCAGGTTATGCGCCAAAGTTAGTCTTAAATAACCATTTTATCGATGTCAGTTATGAGCCTACGGCAAGTTTATTACAAGAGCGCGAACAAGCTGCCTTGCATGCACGAGTGAAGTCAATTAATATGCCGCGCGATATTGAACAGGCCAAGATTGATTCATACGATCCAACCAATCGATTTGACGCATTGATCAAAGCTACCGCGTTTATCGGGGCTTATCGGCAAGCACCCCATGATTTTCACCAAGCCTTGTACCTTAGCGGGCAATTCGGGGTTGGCAAGACTTACTTGTTAGGTGCGATTGCCAACGAACTGGCGTTATCCGGGTTTGAAACCACGTTGATTCATTTCCCGACATTTGCAGTGGAGATGAAGAATGCAATTGGGCAAAACAATGTGTTAGAAAAGGTTAACGTGATAAAAAAAGCACCGATTCTGATGATTGATGATATCGGTGCTGATGCAATGAGTGCGTGGGTTCGGGATGAAGTACTTGGCATTATTTTGCAATATCGAATGCAAGAACAACTCGCCACCTTCTTCAGTTCAAACTTCACAATGACTGAATTAGAGACGCATTTGACAACTAGCAACCAAGGAGACGAACCGGTTAAAGCGGCCCGCATCATGCAACGTGTGCGCTATTTAGCGCAAGAAATTGAAGTTGGTGGTCAAAATCGCCGCTTACAACCTTAGTAATTTAGGCTTGCTAAAAAAGCAATTAAGTGTTTTAATAGAATCAATCAATGATGAAAGACACCTTTTAAATGAACCATCGCAGAGAGAAAAACATAGCTGAAAGTTTTTCACCCCCATTTAATTGACCACTTTCAAAGGCAATACAACTGATCGGGTCGTTTCCGTTATAGACGCTTAAAGTTGGAGAACCAAATGTTGGGGTCTCAATCTGGGTGGAACCGCGAAATTAATTCGTCCCTGAGCTGCACAATTCGTGCGTCTCAGGGACTTTTTTTATTGTTGATGACAAATTAGAAGGAGTGAATAGTAATGGCAGAGATTCAATTAACTTTTCCAGATGGTGCCCAAAAGGCATTTGAACAAGCAACAAGTCTTTTAGATGTTGCTAAATCAATTAGTACAAGCTTAGCTAAAAAGGCAATTGCCGGTAAATTGAACGGTGAATTAGTTGATTTACAGCAACCAATTTTAGAAGATGGGGCAATTGAAATCATCACTAAAGACGACAAAGCAACCGATTTGATGGCAATTTGGAATACGGCAGCCTTTGTTTTAGCTGCAACGTTGAACCGTGCTTATCCCGAGATGCAATTCGGCGAAGTACATGCAACTGAAGATGGCTTCTTCTATGATACCGAAAACGAAGCTGGTCAAGTAGCTGTGACCGACTTACCAGACATTGAAAAAGCAATGAGCAAGTTAATCCAAGCTGGCGGGGCAATCGAACGTGTCAGCTTAGACAAAGCTGCTGCTAAAACACTATTTGCTGGGCAAACTTACAAATTAGCATTATTAGATGAAATGGAAACAGACCAAGTCTTAGTTTACAAATTAGGCGATTTTGCTGATTTTGGGTTAGCACCAATGCTAGCTAAAGTGAGCGACGTTAAGGTCTTTGAACTCTTATCGGTTGCCGGCGCTTATTGGCAAGGTAAATCAAGTAATAAGATGTTACAACGGATTTACGGAACAGCTTACAACAAACAAGCTGACTTAGATGCTGACTTACAGCGTCGTCAAGAAGCTAAAGAACGTGATCACCGTGTGATTGGGAACCAATTAGACTTATTCTTTGTTGATCCTAAGGTTGGTGCGGGCTTGCCTTATTGGTTGCCAAATGGTGCTACCATCCGACGTTCAATCGAACGGTACATCATTGATAAAGAAGTTGCCAATGGTTATGAACATGTTTACACACCAATTCTAGCGAACTTAGATTTGTACAAACAATCAGGTCACTGGGATCACTACCGTGAGGACATGTTCCCACCAATGGATATGGGTGATGGCGAAATGCTTGAATTACGCCCAATGAACTGCCCATCACATATCCAAGTTTACAAACACCACCCACGTTCATATCGTGAATTACCAATTCGGTTAGCTGAACTAGGGATGATGCACCGCTATGAAAAATCAGGTGCGCTTTCAGGGTTACAACGGGTGCGTGAAATGACTTTAAATGATGGACATACATTCGTTCGTCCTGACCAAATTCAAGATGAATTCAAGTCAATTTTGAAATTAATGATTGAAGTGTACTCAGACTTCAATATCAACGATTATACATTCCGTTTGAGCTACCGCGATCCTGCTAATACCGAAAAGTACTATGCTGATGATGAAATGTGGAACAAAGCACAAACGATGTTAAAAGGTGCTATGGATGATCTTGGTTTAGATTACGTTGAAGCTGAAGGCGAAGCTGCTTTCTACGGTCCTAAGTTGGATGTTCAAACGAAGACAGCTATGGGCAATGAAGAAACACTTTCAACAATCCAATTAGACTTCATGTTGCCAGAACGGTTTGAATTACAATATGTTGGCGAAGATGGCGAAATGCACCGTCCAGTTATGATTCACCGTGGTTTAGTATCAACGATGGAACGTTTCACAGCTTACTTAACAGAAATCTACAAGGGCGCTTTCCCAACATGGTTAGCACCAACTCAAGCTGTGATTATTCCCGTTAAGAATGAATTACATTATGATTATGCAAAGAACGTCAAAGATGCGATGATCAAACATGGTTTACGTGTGCGCATTGATGATCGTAATGAAAAGATGGGTTATAAGATTCGTGAAGCCCAAACAAGCAAGATTCCTTATACATTAGTTGTTGGGGATCAAGAAGTTGCTGACGCAACGGTTTCTGTCCGTAAATACGGTGAAGAAAACGCTGCTGAAGAAGCTTCAGATATGTTTGTAGGTGCAATCGTTGCTGAAGTTGGTAACTACAGTCGCGATGGTAAAGATCACAAAACAATCAACCTATAAGCGGTTATTAAAACGTCCGAAATGTTATTTTGACATTTCGGACGTTTTTTTGTTTTTTTAATTGCGCACAACTAAAAAAGCGGTATAATAAATATGTAAACGATTCCAATCGTTGATTAATGGGAGGCGTTATTATGACGACAGAAAAATATCAAGCAGGTTCAGCAGAGCAACCATTGGACATTATTAACCTCTATGACTTGGAAAAAGAAGCCGGCGAAGTTGTTCCCAAGGGTGGCTTTGGGTATATTTACAGTGGCGCGGGTGATCTTTATACCATTAACGAAAATATTACGGCATTTAATCACAAATACATCGCACCACGGGTTTTACAAGATATCGAAAATCCAGATACAACTACCGAAATCTTTGGCGATCACTTAACATCACCAATCATTATGGCACCTGTTGCAGCTCATAAGTTAGTGAATACTAAAGGGGAAGCGGCAACCGCTAAAGGCGTGGCTGATTACGGTTCAATCTTAACCATGAGTTCATTTGCGTCAGCAAGTATCGATGATATGGCAACCGCAGCAGATGGCGCACCGCAATGGTTCCAACTCTATATGAGTAAGGACAACGATATCAATCGTAAGATTTTAGACGAAGCGATGGCGCATAACGTTAAAGCGATTGTCTTAACAGCTGATGCCACAGTTGGTGGTAACCGCGAAACCGATAAACGCAATCATTTTACATTCCCAGTCGGGTTACCAATCGTTGAAGCTTACCAAACAGGTGTGGGCCAAACAATGGATGCCGTCTACAAATCAGCTAAACAACGTTTGAACCCTAAAGATGTTGAATTCATTTCTGAATACACACATTTACCAGTCTTTGTTAAAGGGATTCAAACAGCAGAAGACGTTGAAATTGCACTTCAAGCCGGTGCTAAAGGGATTTGGGTATCCAACCACGGTGGTCGTCAATTAGACGGTGGCCCTGCAGCCTTTGATTCATTACACGTCGTTGCTAAGGCAGTTAATAAACGGGTACCAATCGTCTTTGATAGTGGTGTGCGTCGTGGTCAACACGTCTTTAAAGCATTGGCTGAAGGGGCAGACATCGTTGCAATTGGGCGCCCAGTCATTTACGGATTAGCACTTGGCGGTGCACAAGGGGTACAAAGTGTCTTTAACTACTTGCAAAAAGAATTAGAATTAGTCATGCAATTAGCTGGTACACACAACATTGACGAAGTAAAAGCCACGCACTTAGTGGACAATCATTACGGCAACTAAGTACACGTAAATTTAAATGCGGGATTTCCTTGACTTTAAATTCCTAACCGAGTATACTTATTTTCGTTGAGAAATAAAGCAGAAGTTCCCGCTTCTCGCCTTAGTAGACACTTGATGTCTCTGGGCTGATAGTTTCTAATTCGGACGAACTAAGTAACCGAACAAGCGGGCCTTTCTGTTATGAGAGGGCCGCTTTTTTTATTACTTAGCTGCATTTTCTCTCTAAACTTTATGGAGGTGAAGAGTCATAGCAAAAGATTTGATGGTTAACGATGGTATTCGTGCACGAGAATTGCGTTTGATTGCTCAAGATGGCGAACAACTTGGTATTAAGAGTACTCAAGATGCAATTGCATTAGCTGATCAAGCTAATATGGATGTTGTTTTGGTTTCACCAAACGCAAAACCACCCGTTGCTCGTATTATGGACTATGGTAAGTACCGTTTCGAGCTTCAAAAGAAACAACGTGACGCTCGTAAGAAGCAGAAAACCATTAACCTCAAAGAGGTTCGTCTTAGTCCCACAATTGAACAAAATGATTTTAATACTAAGTTGAACAATGCACGTAAGTTCCTTGGCAAAGGCGATAAAGTGAAAGCTTCTATTCGTTTCAAGGGGCGCGCAATTACGCATAAAGAAATTGGGCAACGTGTATTGGAAAGACTTGCTAAAGAAACAGAGGACATCGCTAAAGTTACAGCACGTCCTAAAATGGATGGCCGTAGCATGTTCTTAATGTTAGAACCGCTAAAGGACCAAAAATAAAAAGTCTGTTTCTGATTTATTAGGAGGAAATATCATGCCAAAATTTAAGACACACCGTGCTTCAGCAAAACGTTTTAAACGTACAGGTAATGGCGGCCTAAAACGCAGCCACGCCTACACAAGTCACCGTTTCCACGGCAAGACTAAGAAACAACGTCGTCAATTAAGAAAATCTGGAATGGTTTCAAATAGCGATATGAGACGTATCCGTCAAATGTTATCAGGCCTTAAATAAGCCATAGCATTTTCGGATTCAAGCAAAAATTAGATCAGTACAGCAACGCTTTGACGTTGTTTGTTATTCAAGGAGGAAATTCTTATGCCACGTGTTAAAGGTGGAACAGTGACGCGCAAACGTCGTAAAAAGATTTTAAAATTAGCCAAGGGTTATCGCGGCGCTAAACATTTATTATTCAAATCAGCAAATACTCAAGTAATGGTTTCATACCGTTATGCATTCCGTGATCGTCGTCAACGTAAACGTGACTTCCGTAAGTTATGGATTGCTCGTATCAATGCTGCTGCTCGTATGAACAACATCTCATACAGCCAATTAATGCACGGTTTAAGAGTCGCTGAAATCGACATGAACCGTAAGATGTTAGCTGACTTAGCTGTTAACGATGCTGCTGCATTTACATCAGTTGTTGAAGCTGCTAAAGATGCATTAAACAAATAATTAAAGATCAAAAAAAGAGTCTGGGACAAAACTTCGTTTTGTTCTAGACTCTTTCTTTTATCATTATAAAATTAGTGGCTAATAACAATCTTACCTGGGGCATGATGACTCTCAAGGAGCTTGTGGCCTTCAATAATGCCTTCCAAAGTAAATGGGAGCGTCTTGAAGACGGTATTGTGTAGTAAACCTTGATCGATCAATTCATTTAAATCTTGTAAGGCGGTTAAATCTGCATAATCCTTACGCGGATAGACAGATTGGTAATTGATGTCAGCGCGTTGTTGATCGTCTGTTGGTAAGATGGTCGTTGAAGTGAATGTGCCACCTGGTGCAACTAAGTTATTGAGGCGTTCAGTTGATTCTGGATCGCGACTTAAGTTGATACCGATTTTAGCGGTCTGCGCAAGTCGTTCGAAGTCAGATGGCTGATCATAAGCAATTACTTCTTGGACACCGAATGAGCGCAGATAGTCTAGGTTAGCACTATTGGCAATTGCAATCACGTTTAAATGAGCTGCTAAGCTTAATTGAACGAGTAAACTACCAACGGCACCACTGGCACCCATAATAGCGATTGTATCGCCGTGTTTAAAGTTTGTGAAGTGCATCAGCGTATTGTAAGCAGTGATGCCGGCACTGGGTAAACCGGCTGCTTCAGCGATACTCATGCTGGCTGGCTTACGGAGAATCTTCGCAGTACTAGCCGTTACGTATTCGCTATAAGCACCCATTGATCGGTGATTGATGACGATTTCGCCAACGCGGTAATCATCGACGTCAGCACCAAGTTCAACGATTTCACCAACCACATCTGTACCAGGAAAGATTGGGAAGGGTAATGGGCGCACTGAATCTTGTGAACCATTCCGTAGTGCAACATCGTATGGATTCAATCCAGCAGCGAGCACTTTAATGAGGACTTGGTTGTCCTTTGGAGTTGGTTGAGGCTGATCGAAACGTTCGAAAACGTCAGGGCCGCCAAAGTGATTAAAACCGAATTTTTCCATAACAAACACATCCTCTCAATTTCTTTAAACGTACCAGAGTTGGGGCTAAAAGTCGATTAGTTTGACTTATGGATTTAAATGGATTAGGAATTAGTTGGAAATTATGGAAATTAACCGCGTAAAGGTGCAATTTGGTGTCAAATACCCTATAATTAATCAGTGACTAGATTAAAAAGAAGTGCGTCAGTAGACGGTTATATTTCGAGGACTAGCCTAGTCTGGCGAATGACCAACTTGTTGGTCGTTTGACGGACGTCGCTAGCCGCAGAAATATGCCTACTGAGACACGTTAGAAAAGAAGTGCGTTCAAACCTGGTATACTCCGAGCACTAGCCTAACAAGGCGAATGGCTGCTGCAAGCAATCGTTTGACTTGTGTCGCTAGGCACAGGAATATGGTTTGAAAAGCACGTTAAAGAAAAGAAGTGCGTCATCCACGGTTAGCTTCCGAGCATTTGCCTAACTTAGCGAGTTGGCGCTGCAAGCGCCGATCTGATAAGTGTAGCAAAGCGCAAGAAGCTGTTGATGAAAGCACATTAAAGTCGAGGGGACAGTACATGCTAAAGAATTTCAAGCCAACTTGGATGGTCAATGCCATCTACGACTTAACACCAGAACAACTTAAGGCAAAAGGGATTAAGGCCGTTTTAACAGATTTAGATAATACGTTAATTGCGTGGAATAACCCCGATGGCACACCACAGTTAAAAGCTTGGTTAGCACAGATGCAAGCTGCCGAAATCACCGTGATGGTTGTTTCAAATAACAACCATGATCGCGTGCAACGCGCGCTCAGTGAATTGCAATTACCATTCATTGCTCGGGCGAACAAGCCATTGGCAACTGGGATTACCAAAGCGAAGAAGCAGCTTGGCCTTTCGCGACATGAAGTGGTGATGGTTGGCGATCAATTGATTACCGATATGCATGCCGGTAATGTGGCTGGCGTCCGGACGATATTGGTCAAACCCATTATTGACAGTGATGCCTGGAATACATCGATTAATCGATTCTTTGAAAAATATATTATGCAACAACTACTAAAAAAACACGCAGATTTAACTTGGCGGGAGGATTTAAATGACTGAAACACAACAAACTGAGGAAGAACTATTTTGTATTGGCTGTGGCGCTCGCATCCAAACAACGGACAAAGAAGCACTCGGCTATACGCCCAATTCAGCGCTTAAAAAAGGCTTGGAAACGGGTCAATTGTATTGCCAACGTTGTTTTAGATTACGACACTACAACGAAATCAGTGATATCAAATTAAATGATGATGATTTCTTAGCCTTATTGAACCAAATTGGCGACAGTGACGCGTTGATCGTAAACGTCGTCGATATCTTCGATTTTAATGGGAGTTTAATTCCAGGGTTACATCGTTTTATCGGCGATAACCCCGTGATTTTAGTGGGGAATAAGGTTGATATCTTACCATCTGCTCTTAACCCAAATAAAGTGATCAATTGGATTCAAAAAGAAGCGAAAGAACATGGCTTACATCCGGTTGAAACGATGTTGGTCAGTGCTAAAAAAGGGAATTCAGTTGATGAATTATTGGCCGTGATTGAACGCGAACGTAAAGGCCGCGATGTCTATGTTGTTGGGGTGACGAACGTTGGTAAATCAACGTTGATTAACCGCATTATCAAGCAAACTGGGATTTTAGATAGCGACGTGATTACGACGTCACAATTCCCAGGAACGACTTTAGATCGCATCGATATTCCATTGTATGAAGATGATCATGCATTGATTGATACACCAGGGATTATGCATGCCCAACAAATGGCGCATTATTTACATGATAAAGACTTACGGTTGATTGCGCCGCAAAAGCGGATTAAACCAAAAGTATACCAATTAAATGAACAACAAACATTGTTCTTGGGTGGGTTAGCTCGTTTTGATTTCATTCAAGGTGCACGGCATGGCTTTGTCGGTTATTTTGACAATGAACTTTACATTCACCGGACTAAACTTGAAAATGCAGATCAATTCTACGCTAAGCAATTAGGGGACATGCTACAGCCACCACATCCAGAAGATTTAGCTGATTTTCCAGAACTCCAACGGTATGAATTCTCAACAAAGCAAAAGAGTGATTTAGTGTTTGCTGGGTTAGGCTGGATTACGTTACCAGAAAATGTCGTGGTTGCGGGATATGCGCCTAAAGGTGTCTCAGTCATGATTCGGAAAGCATTAATTTAATTAGGGAAGGAAGTATCGCACGTGTTAACAGGCAAACAAAAACATTACTTACGCGGTTTAGCGCAAACCACTAAACCACTTTTTCAACTAGGCAAAAACGGCTTAAGCCAAACTTATTTCGAACAAATTGAAGAGGCCATCGAAAAACGAGAACTCGTTAAGATTAACTTGTTACAAACAACAGAAGTGACCGTTGATGAATTAGCCAACTTCTTAAAACAACATGACAGTCGCATCGAAATTGCGCAAAAAATTGGACGAACATTGGTGATTTATAAAGCTTCACGGAAAGAAAAATACCAAAAGATTTCAACGATTGTTACTAAGCTCGGACGCTAATAAGGCGGTGATCAGATGCAAAGTGCAACGCTAAAGCAGACAAATCATGTGACTGAACCGGACGTGTTGGTTGTAGAAGATGGCCATCGCTTGCAAGTCGGCATTATGGGGGGCACATTTAACCCGCCACACATCGGTCATTTAGTGATGGCAGAACAAGTTCGTAGCCAACTCGGTCTCGATAAAATTTTGTTTATGCCAGATGCCAATCCACCGCACGTTGATGAGAAAAAAACATTACTAGCAAAACACCGTGTTGCAATGGTAGAACGTGCCATCGCTGACAATTCGCATTTTGAACTCGATTTAACGGAGATTGAACGTGGCGGTGTCAGTTACACCTACGATACGATCGTGGCATTAAAACAACAACACCCTGAAATCGATTATTATTTCATCATTGGCGGTGATATGGTCGACTACTTGCCTACTTGGTATCGAATTGATGATTTAGTGCAGTTAGTCCAATTTGTTGGTGTTAAACGAACAGGGTATGCTCAACAAACGCCGTATCCAGTCTTATGGGTGGACGCACCGGTAATTGATGTCAGTTCAACGCAAATTCGCAATAAGATTCAACAAGGCTGTTCAGTGCGGTACTTGTTACCGGACCCAGTCTTTGAATACATTCAAAAAGAGGGCCTCTATCATGAGTGATTTTGTTTATCAAGAAAACATCGTGCCGTATACACGGGCTGAGTTAGTGGCTAAAGTTGCCGCTAACTTATCTGAAAGCCGATTTGAACATTGTTTGCGTGTGGAAGCCACCGCGATTCAATTAGCACAAAAAAATGGCGCAGATGTTGAACGCGCGGCAATTGCTGGTTTAGTGCATGACTATGCTAAGCAATTACCAGATGAAACGTTCATTGAAGCGATTAAAACGCAAGGCTTTGATCCAGAACTACTCAATTACGGTAATGCCATCTGGCACGGTGTTGTTGGTGCTTATTTCATTGAACGTGATTTAGAAATCCATGATGAAACGATTTTAAATGCTGTGCGTCGTCATACGATTGGTGCGCCAGAAATGACCTTGATTGATCAGATTTTATTTGTGGCGGATTTTGTCGAACCTGGGCGCAATTTTCCGGGCGCAGAAGCTGCTCGTGAGACAGCAATGGCTGATTTAGCAGCCGGCGTGCGGTATGAAATCTTAAATACATTGACCTTTTTAATTCAGGGCAAGAAGCAGATTTATCCGAAAACAATCGACACATACAATGCTTGGGTACCGACTCAAGCCAAATAAAGGAGAACTTTAGTGAAAAGTTTAGATATTTTAAAAATTGCTGTGCAAGCAGCTGATAGCAAACGAGCAGAAGACATCGTCGCAATGAACATGGAAGGCATCAGTTTATTAGCTGATTACTTCGTGATGTTAACTGGGACGTCAGAACGTCAATTAGGCGCAATTATTGACGCCATTGAAGACGCAGAAGAAGAAAATGGCGTTTTCGTAAAACACATCGAAGGTAAAAAGGGTTCACGTTGGATCTTGATGGACTTTGGCGATATCGTTATCAATGCCTTCATGCCAGAAGAACGTGCCTTATACAACCTTGAAAAACTTTGGGATCAAGCACCACTTGTTGATGTTTCCGAATGGTTGGATGAAGAATGATTTACCAAAGCTTTGCAACCGTCTATGACCGTTTGATGGATCATTCATTATATGGTCAATGGCGGGATTACACGTTGCAGACGTTACAAAATAAACATCGAGTCCTAGAACTAGCTTGTGGGGCTGGTGATTTAGCCATCTTGCTAAAACAAGCAGGGCTAGAGGTTGTCGGCTTAGATTTATCGGCCGAGATGTTGAGTATCGCTTCTGAAAAGGCGTCTGAAGCCGAGGTCGAGTTACCTTTATTACAAGGCGACATGCTTGACTTAGGCGAAATTGGGACGTTTGAAGCGGTCACTTGTTTTGACGACTCGATCTGTTACATGCCAGATTTAGCGCATGTCCAACAAGTTTTTGAACAAGTTTATCGAACTTTAGAGCCAGGTGGTCAATTTCTATTTGATGCCCATTCACTTTATCAAATGGATGAGCTTTTCCCAGGTTTTATGTATAACGATAAGACGGCAGAAACGGCCTTCATGTGGACGAGTTACGCAGGTGAAGTACCACATTCAGTTGAACATGATCTCAGCTTTTTTATCTGGGATGACGAGATTGACGGTTATCAAGAACTTAATGAATTACACCATGAACGAACTTATCCGGTGGTAGATTATGTTGCAGCATTAGAAGCTGCTGGGTTCAAGAATGTATCAGTCAGTGCTGATTTTGGCCAAGAAGCCGTTCAAGAAGATAGTGTGCGTTGGTTCTTTAGCGCAGTGAAATAGGCGGAGGACGCATGAGAATTACGGGGATTATTGCGGAATATAATCCGCTACATAATGGACATCGGTATCAATTGCAACAGGCGCGGGCAGCTTCGCACGCAGATTTAGTGATTGTCTGCATGAGCGGTAACTATGTGCAAAGAGGTGAACCCGCGATTTTGGACAAATGGACGCGCGCACAACTTGCTTTGAGCAATGGTGCTGATATGGTCGTCGAATTGCCATTTGCCAGTGCTGTCCAACCTGCAGACCGTTTTGCTGATGGGGCCGTCAAGTTATTGGCGGCGCTTGGTTGTCAGACCTTAGCGTTTGGCAGTGAATATCCAACGTTTGACTATCAGCAAGTCGGGCAACAGATTTTAGCTTTAAAGGCCAAGTCACAGACGTTTATTGATTATCAAAAAACTTATGCGACGCAGCTCAATGAGTTTTATCAAGCAGAATTAAATTTAAATTTAGATCAACCCAATCACCTCTTAGGGGTCAGTTATGCGGTTGCCAACGCGCAACTTGAAGTGCCAATGCAGTTGCTTGCGATTAAGCGTGAGCAGGCACAACACGGCGATCAAACGATTGGCGCGGGACAATTTGCTAGTGCCAGTGCTATCCGACAGGCGGCAACAAAGGGTGATGACTGGGCACAGTTAGCCCCAGTGATGCCGCATTCGACTTTAACAGCGCTCCAGACTCAATCGCATCTGGATTGGGACCAACTATGGCCGCTATTGAAATACCGAATTGAAAGTACACCCCTTGCCCAACTTCGGCAGATTTATCAGATGTCAGAGGGCTTGGAGTACCGTTTCAAAAGGGTGATTCATTCAGTCAATCGGTATGCCGAGTTGTTACAGGCACTTAAAACAAAGCGATATACTTATGCACGCTTGAAACGGGTTTGTTTATACGTCCTGTTGAATATTCAACAAACGGATATTGAACAATCATTAGCGCAGCGGCCCATCCATTTGCTTGGCTTTAACCAAGTCGGCCAGGCGCATTTGCACACGTTGAAAAAAACGCTCGATCAACCACTTATCAGTAAGGTCTCAGCTAAATTGGGTGCCGAAGAGGGCCCACTGGGGTTAGAGGTGCGAGTTGATCGATTACAAGAACAGTTTGGCTGGCAATCACAGAATTTTGCCCGCCAACCGATTTTTAACCAAAGAAAGGATGACGAGCATTGTTAAAATGGACAGTCCAATCATTATTAAAACA
Source organism: Latilactobacillus sp. VITA-14 (assembly GCF_046580785.1). Lineage (NCBI taxonomy): Bacteria > Bacillati > Bacillota > Bacilli > Lactobacillales > Lactobacillaceae > Latilactobacillus > Latilactobacillus sp. VITA-14. The sequence goes on along the minus strand of NZ_JBJKTM010000001.1, from coordinate 185,217 downwards.
TCGTGATCATCCATTGATGTTTAAAGAAACATTGATGTTAAAAGAAAGTTTACAAAAAAGAGAAGCTGATGTCCTAGATGCTACACCATTTGTAGTAGACGGTGAATTAACGGTTGACCAGCGCGCTGTAATTGCACGCGTACATGTGGTCGGGACATTAACAGTGCCTTCAACGCGGAGTTTAGATCCAGTAGCCTTGCCAATGGATTTTGAATTCACTGAAATCTACGTTGATCCAGAAGACGAGCAGTTGGGACGATTTACGGACGAAGATATTTTGTTCCCAATCGAAGGCGAAGCCCTAGAGCTACAGGTAGCTGTTGAAGATCACATTCTCTTGCACATTCCAAGTCACATCCTAACACCAGAAGAAGAACAAGATGATGTGATGCCAGCCGGACAGTCGTGGTCAGTCATTTCTGAAGAAGCCTATGCTAAGCAACAGGCTGAAGAAGAAACGGCACCCAATCCTGAATTTGCTAAGCTTAAACAATTATTAGAAGAACAAAACAATGACGCCGACTAAGTTTGGCGTTTTTTTATACCCAATTTGTTAAATGGACCGGACCAAATTAGTTAAAATGCTTTTATTTAAAGCGTAATTCTGCTAACATAAACACAGTAGACGCGTTGTCGTTTTGATAGTCAACAACGCTTAAATTTAGAAATCATTTAGGAGGCCTTTTACATGAGTCAACCACAAATCGGTGTCATCGGGATGGCAGTTATGGGCAAGAACTTAGCATTAAACATTGAAAGTCGCGGTTACACCGTTGCGATTTATAACCGAACAGGTGCTAAGACAGAAGCAGTGATGCAAGATCACAGCGAAAAGAAATTGGTACCAAGCTATACAATTGAAGAATTTGTTCAATCATTAGAAAAACCACGGCGAATCATCTTAATGGTTAAAGCCGGCGCTGGTACAGATGCTGTCATCAACGAATTGTTACCTTTATTAGATAAAGGTGATATTTTAATCGATGGCGGGAACACCTTCTTTGGCGATACAATTCGTCGGAATGCTGAACTAGATAAGTCAGGCATTAACTTTATCGGAATGGGTGTTTCTGGTGGTGAATTAGGCGCATTAGAAGGCCCTTCAATGATGCCAGGCGGTCAAAAAGAAGCTTATGAATTAGTTGCACCAATCTTAGAACAAATGTCAGCAAAGGCTGAAGATGGCCAACCATGTGTCACATACATCGGGCCAAACGGTGCTGGTCACTATGTTAAGATGGTCCACAACGGGATCGAATATGGTGATATGGAACTCATCTCAGAAAGTTATAATTTATTGAGAAACGTTGTTGGTTTATCTGTTGAAGAAATCGCTGATGTCTTCAAAGAATGGAACCACGGCGAATTAGACAGTTATTTAATGGAAATCACAGCGGACATCTTAACGCGAAAAGATGATTTAGAAACGGATAAACCAATTGTCGACGTCATCTTAGATGCTGCTGGTAACAAAGGAACTGGTAAGTGGAGTTCACAAAGCGCCCTTGAATTGGGTGTGCCACAATCATTGATTACAGAATCTGTTTATGCACGTTATATTTCAGCAATGAAAGACGAACGGGTGGCTGCAAGCAAGATTTTACCAGCCCCAACCGTTGCTAAATTAACAGAAGATAAAAAAGAATTAATCGAAAAGATTCGCCAAGCATTGTACTTCAGCAAGATCATGAGCTATGCGCAAGGCTTTGAACAAATGCGGGTTGCTTCAGATCAATATGACTGGTCATTAAACTATGGCGAAATCGCTAAGATCTGGCGTGAAGGCTGTATCATTCGGGCCCGTTTCTTACAAAAGATTACGGATGCCTTTGATAAAAAAGCTGATTTAAACAACTTATTGTTGGATGATTACTTCTTAGATATTACAAAGAATTATCAAGGCGCTGTTCGTGACGTAGCTGCAATGGCCATCCAACAAGGTGTGCCAGCACCTGGTTTCTCAGCTGCTATCACATATTTTGATTCATATCGTTCAGAAGTATTACCAGCAAACTTAATCCAAGCACAACGCGATTACTTTGGTGCGCACACATACCAAAGAACAGACCGCGAAGGCACATTCCATTATACTTGGTATAAAGAACAATAGAGTGCGCAAGTAGACGGGGATGCGCTGAGGATTAGTGGAATATCGTAAATGAGCGGTGAAACCGATCGTTTGCGGTATGTAACTAACCGGAAGCGGATGTCTACTGGAGCACGTTTTAGTACAAGAGTGCTGACTATTGCATTTAGTCATTGAGCATTAATAAAAAATTGCCATTAATCCCGGTTTTAGGATTAATGGCAATTTTAGATTAAGCGGAAATGGCTTCGACGGGATGCGCGTTTTAAAATAGAGTGATGAGTCGAACGTTTTTGGCTTTGAGGATTAACAGAAAAATGATGCTTATGGTGGTTCTTAGCCATAAGCATCATTTTACGGTTAACCGGAAAAGACAGTTCGAGGAAGCACGTTTCTCTAAACACCCGAGCCGATTATTAAGGCGCAGGTGTTTTTTCGATTATTACCAAATTGCCATCAGATGAGAGTCAGATTAATTAGTTATTTAATTGGAACTATGCTAGAATGGAAAGGTAAGCCGATTTTGGCGCTTGAGGTTTCTTAGAGAATTCTTATCATTGATTAGAATTTAGAGAGTCCATTAAAAATTCTTTTTTGGGGAGTGACTAAATGAGTCGCATATTGATTATTGAAGATGAGAAAAATTTAGCTCGATTTGTGGAACTTGAATTAAAGCATGAGGGTTATGAGACAGAGGTCCATTTCAATGGGCGTACTGGTTTAGAAGCTGCCTTGAATGAAGAATGGGACGCGATTTTATTAGACTTGATGTTACCTGAATTAAACGGGTTAGAAGTCTGCCGTCGGGTCCGCCAAGTTAAGAATACGCCAATCATTATGATGACGGCTCGTGATTCAGTGATTGACCGTGTTTCTGGGTTAGATCATGGCGCAGACGATTATATCGTTAAGCCTTTTGCCATTGAAGAATTATTAGCGCGTTTACGGGCATTGCTACGGCGAATTGATATCGAAGGCGAACATAACGCTGCTAAACAAACGACGGTTACTTACCGTGATTTAACGGTTGAAAAAGAAAACCGAGTTGTTCGGCGTGGTGATGATGTGATTGAACTAACGAAACGTGAATATGAATTATTATTAACATTGATGGAAAACGTCAACGTTGTTTTGGCACGCGATGTCTTACTCAGCAAAGTTTGGGGTTACGATTCGGATGTTGAAACCAATGTTGTCGATGTTTATATCCGTTACTTACGAAATAAAATTGATCGTTCTGGCGAACAAAGTTACATTCAAACGGTTCGTGGAATGGGTTATGTGATGCGCTCGTGATGCAGGACGAAACGGTAGCATCGACAACAAATAAGGGTCGTAAAATATCGTTAAAGGTGAAATGGGCAGCTGCGGTTGGGTTGGCCATTTTTATCACCTTTGCGATTTTTTCAATTGTGATCTTTAGTAGTATCTCTAATATCTTGCTACACAGAGAAGTCGATAATGTACACGATACGGTGACCGTCGTACAAGCGAGATTGTCCAGCAATGGGCCACATCTTACAGAAGGCTTTGTCACCAATCAATTGGATCCGAACCGTCACAGCCCTAAAGCCATCTATCAAGATGCGGTTTTAACGCGGTTAGCACAACAGGATGTTACAGTTAAGATTTATGATGCAAACAAGAAGGGTTTGTTTGCATCGCGCGGGGCGATTGGTCCGTTTCCAAAAGGCGATACGGATACATTAAAACGCAAAGCTATTTTTGGTAAGATGCGGCTGATTGGCATTAGTCCGATTAAGACAAGTCAAAACCGTGTAATTGGTTATGTAGAGGTGGTCAATAACGTCCGTGATTATAACCACGCTATGACTGAATTAAGAATTGTGTTAGTTGTGGTTGTCTTTTTTGCTATGTTATTTAGTGCATTGATTGGCTATTTATTAGCCAACCAATTCTTGCGACCAATCGAAGTTATTAAAAAAACGATAGAAGCCATTAATTCAGAGCCTAATTCAGATGTCCGAATTCCTGAGACTGGGCATAGTCAAGATGAATTATCTGATCTGGTCAGTGCGTTTAATGGTATGTTGAATCGAATTCAGCATTATTTCGAACAGCAAGACCAGTTCGTCAGTGATGTTTCGCATGAGTTGCGGACACCAGTTGCGATTATTGAAGGGCATCTACAACTGCTCAATCGATGGGGGAAAGATGATCCAGAGGTACTGGAAGAATCTTTAGCGGCTTCGTTACAAGAAATCTTGCGGATGAAAAATTTAATTCAAGAAATGCTTGATTTAACACGGGCAGATAAAGTCGTGACTGAAGGAACGACTGAAGTGACCGATGTCGGGGAAGTTGTTCTTCAGAATTACCATAACTTCGAGATGTTATATCCAGAATTTAATTTTATGCTCGACAATGATTTGCACCAACCAGCGCTAGTGCATGTTAATCGAAATCACTTAGAACAAATTATGATTATTCTGTTGGATAATGCGATTAAATATTCAACGATACGTAAAGAAGTTCATATTGCCGTCGCTAGTGATGAGCGGTATGCGCAAGTGGCCGTGCAAGACTTTGGTGAAGGTATTTCGGAAGAAGATAAGAAGAAAGTCTTTCACCGGTTCTATCGCGTTGACAAAGCACGGAGTCGGGAAAAAGGTGGCAATGGATTGGGATTAGCAATTGCCCAACAACTCGTTGAAGGCTATGACGGGAATGTGTCGCTAGAAAGTAGCGTTGGCTACGGTTCTGTTTTTAGAGTTGAGTTACCACTGATTCGTGAAGTAGAACCAAAATCAGAAGAACCAGTTAATACGGATTAAAAAAGCGGTGCGCTTCAATCATCTAATTGATTGAGGCGCACCGCTTTTTTTGTTGGTTAAGCTTGTGGCTTATGCCGTTGCTTACCTGAGTTGCGTTTGCCAGCTACTTTAGGTGTAGCGACAGTTGGGTTGCTTGTTTCTGTTGGTGTTTCTGTGACGTCGGCAGCTGGTTTGACTGCTGCTTTTTGAGTGAACATTTCTTTTGTGACAACCGTGACGATTGGTTTTTCCTTAATTTCTTGATCGATCCGTTTTTTAACACGAGGCATGATGATGAATGTCGTGATTAATTGTTGAATCACCATGATAATCCCACCGGCTAAGAAATAAAGTGCTAAACCGGCTGGTGCAAATAACGAAATGAAGAATGTAATCGCAGGACTCATTAGGACGGTTGTTTGCATTTGTTTCTTTTGTTCAGCAGGCATCCCGACTAATGAAAGTGCACTTTGACCGACATATAAGAGGGTCGCAATCACAGTAATGATAATGTTTGGGCTCCCAAGACCGATCCCAAAGAAGTGGCTACTTGAAATTTCAGGTGAGTATTGGATGGCTTGATACAAACCAGAGAAGATTGGTAATTGAATTAATAAGGTTAAACAACCAAGACTTGGCATCATGCTTGAATCATTTTCCTTATAAACCTTCATCATCAACTGGCTAAGTTCAGCCTTTTCTTCAGGGGTTGTTGCCGCTTTTTGTTGTTCTTGGATAATATCTAATTGCGGTTTCAAGCGACGGGTCTTTTCTTGTTGGGCCGTCATCTTATTCGATTGGTTCAACATTAATGGGAGTAAAATCATCCGCACAACGAATGTGATGATGATAATTGCCCAGCCGTAACCATTGATGCCACCGAAAACATCAGCAATGCGTTCCATAATATGTTGGAGCGGCACGGCGATGTATTTATAGGATGAACCATAGATTAAGCCGGTTGGGACTTTGGGATGGCTGCTCATTTTTTGTGGAACACAGCCAGCGAGAAAGAATGTAACGGTCATTGTAAGCATCGCGAGTGTCGCGAAGCGTTTAGAATTTTTCATAAATTTAGCCCTTTCAAGATAAGTTTCAACAAGTGTAACTATACTTGAAGGGGCTAGGTTTTTCAACTGACAACCGAAAATTTATGACACGCTGACACATTTTCGAGCGGTGTTTGAATGACACGGTCGACGCGCCCACTAGGGGTGGGAGAAGCTTTGACAGCACCGATAAATTTTTCGAGTGCGTCTGCTGGGCCCATCGCAATAATTTTAACGGAGCCGTCGTCACGATTGGCAACGGTACCTGTGATATGGAGTTTATCGGCGACCAATTTGGTCATCCAGCGAAATCCGACGCCTTGCACGCGGCCATAGACTTCAAGTTGAATTGCATTTTGCATTGTCATCACCTCCTCTTCATTGTAAGCTGTTCAACCCGATTTGGCGATTAAAAAGCGACCCTTGATAGAATTTACCCACTAAGTCGCGTATAATAGAAAGTACTAAATAGACTGGAGCACAACATGGAATACATTCAATCGAATCAAAACACTAAAATTAAGGCGGCTAAGAAATTAACCGTTAAGAAAAACCAACGTAAAGAAAATACGTATCTACTAGAGGGCTGGCATTTAGTCCAAGAAGCAATCCAAAATAAGGCCGTCATCCGCCAAGTTTTCGCCACTGAAAAATATGTGGACGAACGCGCATTGCGCGGTCTTTACGATGAAACTTTTGAAATTGCACCAGAAGTGGCGCAACACTTGAGTGAAACTAAAGCACCCCAAGGCATTTTTGCCGTTGTTGAAATGTCTGAAACATCGGTACCAGAAAAATTAACGGGTCGTTACTTATTATTAGATGCTGTTCAAGATCCTGGTAATATCGGCACAATGATTCGGACAGCCGACGCAGCAGACTTTGCCGGCGTTGTTTTAGGCAATGGCAGTGTTGACTTGTATAATCCAAAACTCTTGCGGTCAATGCAAGGCAGTCACTTCCATTTACCAATTTATCAAGGTAACTTGATGGACTGGATGAAGAAATTCAATTCGCAAGACGTCCCAGTTTATGGAACGGAATTAAATCCAGAGGCCATCAGTTATCAAGATGTGCCTAAAGCAAATGACATGGCCTTGATTCTAGGTAATGAAGGGAACGGCGTGAATGAAAACGTCTTAGCAGCCACAACGCAAAATATTTACATCCCAATTCCAGGGAATGCTGAATCATTAAACGTGGCAGTCGCAGCTGGGATTTTAATGTTCAAGTTGATTGAAGCTTAATTCTTAATTTTTTCTAACAAACGTAACTTTTTAAGGCGTTTAACTTCTTTTTTGAACGAAAAGCTGTTATCCTTGTGGCAGAATTTGAATTTAAAAAATGTCAGGAGTCTTTGAATGAATTCAACAGCAAAATGGTACGATGACGCGGATTACATGGCTCTAATTGCCGATTTATTAGCTAAAGATGAAGTCCAAAAATTAGCGAACTATACGCAACATCATCATTCAGATCGTTTGGAACATTCGCTAAGCGTCTCTTATCGCAGTTATGAACTTGCCAAGAAGTGGCATCTTGATACGCGAGCAATTGCACGCGCGGGCTTATTACATGATTTATTCTATTATGACTGGCGTGATACGAAGTTCGATTTAGGCACACATGCTTATATCCATCCGCGCATTGCGCTTCGGAATGCCGAAAAATTAACAGAACTCTCACCTAAAGAAAAAGACATCATCGTTAAACACATGTGGGGCGCAACTGTTAGTCGTCCGAAATATAAGGAAAGTTACATTGTATCGATAGTCGATGATTATTGTGCTGTGACGGAATTTTGTACACCAATGTGGACGAAATTTAAACAAAAAGTTCTCCGCCAAACACCGGCAATTAACAAGTAAAGATGCTTCAAGCTGATAGGTTGCTTTTTGCAGCCTTTTTCAGTACACTTCTTATTAATAAGTGTGAGGTGAAAATAATGGTGATTGTAAAAGAAAACGCAAATGCTGACTGTTAAGAGGCCTTCCAACTGTGTCCTAAATTTGAAAAGACTTTTTCAATTTTAGGTAAGAAGTGGAACGGCCTGATTATCGATGTCCTATTAGAAAACGGGGCACAACGGTTTAAAAACTTAGTGCACAGTGTGCCTAAGTGCAGTGATCGCGTATTGGTTGAACGATTGAAGGAACTAGAACAAGAAGGCATTGTTGCGCGGATTACCAGTGATGATTCTGCGTTGATTGAATATCGATTGACCACTAAAGGTGAAGAATTAGCGCCAGTAATGGCTGCTATTCACGATTGGTCAAACGACTGGTATGCGACAGAAGCCTAGTTGCTAATTGCGGTTATTTACGTTAAAATACAATTATTAAACAAAGACGAAAAAGAGTAACCTAATCATTAGTTTTCAGGGAGAATAATCAGTTGACTGCAAGTTATTCAACTAAGTTTAGGTGAAGTTCACTTTCTGAGTTGACCATTGGTCCGGTATTGCCCGTTAGCGCAAACTTGAGTGTATGACTGGAATGGTCGTAAACTAGGGTGGTACCGCGAAGCTTCGTCCCTTTTTGAGGGACGGGCTTTTTTTGTTGAAAAAAATAAGGAGGAATTGCAATGTCATTAAAGGAACAATTAGAAAACTTACAGCAAAAGAGTCTGCAAGAAATTCAAAGAGTTGTTGATTTAGAGGCGTTAAATCAAATTCGAGTGGAAGTGCTCGGTAAAAAAGGACCGATTACAGAAGTTTTACGCGGCATGCGTGATTTAAGTAATGAAGAACGACCTAAGGTGGGGGCATTTGCTAATGAAATCAAGAGTGATTTGGCAGAAGCAATCGAAACCCGGAAGGCAGAATTAGAAGCCAAGAAGGCAGCAGCCCAACTGGCTCACGAAACATTAGATGTTACATTACCTGGCCAACCGGTCAAAAAAGGGACCCCGCATGTCTTAACTCAAGTGATTGATGATTTAGAAGATTTATTTATCGGAATGGGTTATCAAGTCGTTGCTGGCTATGAAGTGGAAGATGAAAAACATAACTTTGAAATGTTAAACATGCCAGCTAATCATCCAGCCCGTGATATGCAAGATACGTTCTATATTACTAATGATTTATTGATGCGCACGCACATGTCACCCAATGAAGCACGTGACTTGGAAAACCATGACTTTGCTAATGGTCCCATTAAGATGATTAGTCCCGGCCGTGTTTACCGCCGTGATACAGATGATGCAACGCATTCGCATCAATTCTATCAAATGGAAGGCCAAGTGATTGATAAAAACATTACAATGGCAGACTTAAAGGGAACCTTAGAATACACGATTCACCATATTTTTGGTGAAGACCGTGATTTACGTTTCCGGCCAAGTTACTTTCCATTCACGGAACCATCTGTTGAAGTGGATATTTCTTGTTTCCGTTGTGATGGTAAAGGCTGTAATGTCTGCAAGCAAACTGGCTGGATTGAAGTTTTAGGGGCTGGGATGACACATCCGAACGTCTTAAAAGCCGGCGGTGTCGACTCAGATGTCTATGGTGGATTCGCCTTTGGGCTCGGGGTTGATCGCTTTGCAATGTTGAAATATGGTGTGGATGATATCCGGAACTTCTACTTAAATGACGTTCGATTCTTAAATCAATTCACACAGGAGGGCTAGACCATGAAAGTTTCTTACAACTGGTTAAAAGATTATTTAGATTTGACAACTGCCCCAGAGGCATTGGCTGAAAAAATTACCCGAACAGGGATTGAAGTGGCTGATGTCGCGCAAAAGAGCGCGGGCTTGAAAAAAATTGTGGTGGGACATATTTTAAGTTGTGAACCCCATCCGGATTCTGATCACTTGAATGTTTGCCAAGTGGATGTTGGTGAAGATGAACCCTTCCAAATTGTTTGTGGTGCACCCAATGTCGCTGCTGGCCAATATGTAGTCGTTGCATTACCTAATTCTCGGATTGCTGACAACGTTAAGATTAAAAAAGGCAAGATGCGCGGCGTGGTTTCAATGGGGATGATTTGTGGCTTACAAGAAATTGGCTTTGCCGATAGCGTTGTGCCTAAGGAATATGTTGATGGCATCTTTGTCTTCCCAGAAGCAATTGAACCTGGGACAGAAGTTTATGAAGCACTTGGGATGACTGATTACATTATCGATCTTGACCTCACCGCTAACCGAGCCGATGCGCTTGGCATCCACGGTGTGGCCCATGAAGTGGCCGCCATTGAATCATTGACACCTCATTTTGAAGATATCGTAGTGACTGAAAGCAACGTTCAAACAGCTGATCAATTGACTGCTCAAGTTGCTGATGAACAATTAGCACCAAGTTATCACTTGCGTATGTTGCAAAACGTGACCGTCCAACCAAGTCCAATGTGGCTACAGACGCGTTTATGGAATGCTGGCATCCGCCCCATTAATAACCTTGTTGATGTGACGAACTACATGATGTTAACGTATGGGCAACCTTTACACGCGTTTGATGCGGATGCTCTAACGGGTGATCACAAACAAATCGAAGTTCGTTTAGCCAAGACGGGCGAAAAATTAACGACCCTTGATGAAGGCAAACATGACTTAACAAATGAAGATATCGTCATTACAGATGGTCATCAACCAATTGCGCTAGCAGGGGTCATGGGTGGTTTGAACTCACAAATTACTGCTGATACGAAAAATGTGATTATCGAAGCCGCAGTTTTTGCACCAACTGCAGTTCGTAAAACGGCTCAACGCCATAACTTGCGTTCAGATGCGTCATCACGGTTTGAAAAAGGCGTGAATGTTGCTGATGTTCAAACAGCCTTAGATGCTGCTGCTATGATGATGGCAGACCTTGGTAATGGGCAAGTGACTGCTGGTACAGTTAGCCCAACTAACTTAGTGCCAACTGACAAAGTGATTGAAATCGAAGCTGACCGGATTAATCGCGTCTTAGGCACAGAGATTGCAACGCAAACAATTGTTGAATTATTAGAACGATTTGGTTTTAGTGTGGTCAATACTGATAATCATTTAACAGTAACGATTCCATCACGGCGTTGGGATATTGAAATCCAAGCGGATATCATTGAAGAAGTCGCTCGTTTATACGGTTACGATAACTTACCAAGCACATTGCCAACTGGCGATATGACAACCGGGGCATTAACGACTGAACAAAAGGCACTCCGTAAAACCCGGCATACACTTGAAGGTGCTGGTTTAACGCAAGCAATTAGTTATGCATTAACGACCCCTGAAAAAGCGCGTCAATTTACGCTTGTTGATTCGGCGCTGACAGCACTTGATTGGCCAATGACGCAAGATCATGCGCACTTACGCATGAACTTGATTACTGGTTTATTGGACGATGCTGCTTACAATGTGGCACGTAAACAAACTGATCTTGCACTATACGAACAAGGACGGGTATTTTTAAAACAAGCAGACGACCAAGTTCGGCCAACAGAAATTGAATATGTGGCTGGCTTAATGAGTGGCAATCGCCAAATGAAGACTTGGCAAGCTGCCGCAGCACCAGTTGATTTCTACACAATCAAAGGTGTGGTTGAAATGTTGATGGCAAGTTACAACTTAGCGGATGCAATCAGTTATCAACCAACACAAGCTTATCCAGAAATGCATCCTGGCCGAACGGCAGCCATTTACGTTGGTGAACAACTGGTTGGATTTGTTGGTCAAATTCATCCAGCAGTTGCGAAAGCTAATCATTTAAAAGAAACTTATGTTTTCCAATTAGATTTAGCACAAATCCTAGCCTTGCCAACCCAAACAGTGATTGCTAAACCAGCACCTAAATTCCCTGAAGTAACGCGGGATATTGCAATTCAGGTGTCTGATCAAGTTTCAAATGCCGCAATTGTTGAAGCCATCAAAGCAAAGGGTGGCGCCCACTTAGTTTCAGTTGAACTTTTCGATGTTTACGCAGGGAGTCATATTGAGGCTGGTGAGAAGTCAATGGCTTACACCTTAACGTACCTCAATGAGGCAGCTACTTTAACAGAAGAAGAAGTTAACGCTGCTTTTGAAAAAGTAGTCGCTGAATTAGTTGCTACTTTTGATGCCAAAATCCGTTAATCTCGAATCTTTAATGCAATTTTTGAATAATTTGGTATAATGTTTTAAGGATTGTATTTAAAAGAGCAATTAGGAGGTCATCCTTTGAAGAAAGTTGATCAAAAGGAGCCAGTAAATCAAGAAAAAGCGGCACAATCATTGTACGAAGAACGCCGTGCAGAAAAAAAAGCAGCAAATAAAATTGTCTATTGGATTATCGGTATTCTATTAGCGCTTGTTGTCATTATTGGATTCATGGGATATCGCTACGTACAAGCATCTCTTAAACCATACGACACCAAAGCAAAACAAGAAATTACCGTGCGCATTCCCAACGGCTCAACGAATAAACAAATCGCTGCTATTTTGCAGGATAAAAAATTAATTCGAAGCGCGCCAGTCTTTAATTATTATGTGAAGACTCATAATTTCTCGGATTTCCAAGCCGGTTATCATGTGTTGAAACAATCAATGGGGTTAGATAAGATCATCTCTAACTTACAAAAAGAAGGCACACCAACCCGTCCTCGCGATGTGAAGGGCAAATTGTTAGTTAAAGAAGGGGTCACTTTAGAAGAAATTGCGGCCGAAGTTGGTAAACAAACAAAATTCTCTAAAGCAGCCTTCATCAAACAAGCGAATGATAAGCAATTCTTAGCAAGTTTAGAGAAGAAATACCCTGCATTATTGTCATCAACAATGGCTCAAAAGGATGTCCGCTATCACTTAGAAGGGTACCTTTTCCCAGCCACTTACGAAGTTTATAAAGATAGTACATTAAAAGAAATTATCACCGAAATGGTTTCAACGATGGATCAAAAAATGCAACCTTATTATGCAACCATTAAGGATAAGAAGTTAACCGTTCAACAAACGTTAACGCTAGCTTCATTGGTTGAACGTGAAGGGGTCACAGCCGTCGATCGCCAAAAGATTGCCGGTGTCTTCTTTAACCGTTTAGACATCGATATGCCAATTCAATCTGATATTTCAGTAATGTATGCATTAAATACCCACAAGACACACCTTTATAACAAAGATACTAAAGTCGATTCACCATATAACTTATATATCAATAAAGGTTATGGCCCAGGACCGTTTAACTCACCTAGTTTACAGTCTGTCACAGCCGTCTTGAATCCAGCTGATCGTGATCAAAATTATCTCTACTTTGTTGCTAACTTGAAGACAGGTAAAGTATATTACTCAAGAACCTTCGAACAACATAACGATACAACAGATTCGATTGAAGATTAGGTTCATTTAGGATTATCGAAGTCGACCGCCATTGGAGGTCGACTTCTGTTTGCCCAAAAAGAAGTTGAGAATAAAAGGAGCGTCCCATGTCCAGTCAAAAAAAAGCACCCATCATTATCGGCGTTACAGGCGGGTCCGGTAGCGGGAAAACAACCGTTAGCCAGGCTATCGCCCAAAAATTTGCGAATCACTCAGTGATGTTATTACCACAAGATGCGTATTACAAACGGCAAGATGTTCCGTTTGAACAACGCCAACAAACGAATTATGATCATCCAGATGCTTTTGACAACGATTTATTAATCGAACAAGCATCAATGTTAAAAAATCATCAAGCCATTGAACAACCGGTCTATGATTATAAAATTCATAATCGGACGGAGGAAATTCAACGGGTTGAACCGCAAGATGTTATTATCTTGGAGGGGATTCTTGTATTGGCTGATGCCCGGTTACGGGATTTGATGGATATTAAGGTTTATGTGGATACTGATGATGATATTCGGTTATTAAGACGGATGCATCGCGATATGGAAAGCCGTGGTCGAACGTTTGATGATGTGGTTGGCCAATATCTTAAGACGGTAAAACCCATGTTCCATGAATTCATTGAACCAACCAAGCGTTACGCTGATTTAATTGTCCCAGAAGGTGGCAATAATCGCGTGGCCATTGATTTACTTGTAACAAAGATTCAATCAATCCTAAATGCCGATTAAAGATTGAGATTTGACAAGGACGTACACAGTAATTAAGATAGTCAGTATTATTAATTAAAATAAAGAGGTGGATAAAATGGTACAAAAAACTTATCCAATGACTGCAGAAGGCAAAGAAAAGTTAGCCGAAGAACTAGAAACACTCAAAATGGTAAAACGACCAGAAGTCATTGACCGGATTAAAATTGCACGGAGCTTTGGTGATTTATCAGAAAACTCTGAATATGAATCAGCTAAAGATGAACAAAGCTCATTGGAAACACGCATCGCAGAAGTTGAGAATATGTTACGCTTTGCAGAAGTAATCGATGTTGATAGCATCGCAGCTGATGAAATTGCTGTTGGTAAAACAGTTAGCTTTACAGACGACGAAGATGGTGAAGAAGAAACTTACCAAATCGTTGGTGCTGCAGAATCAGACCCATTCAGTGGTAAAATTTCAAATGATTCACCAATTGCCCAAGCATTACTTGGCAAACACGTTGGTGATAAAGTAGCTGTGCAAACACCAGGCGGCGACATGCACGTCACAATTACAGAAGTTAAATAAAGTGCGTTTCGAACGGGTTAGTCTTTGAGGATTAACGTAAAAACGGGTGTTATGGTCGAATTTTGACCATGACACCCGTTTTGTAGCTAACCGGAAAAGGTTGTTCGAAAAAGCACGTTTAAGAATAGAGTGCTTTTGGGTGCGGTTAGCAACTGAGCATTAATACAAAATTGGCAGTCATCCAGATTTTAGGATGACTGCCAATTTTAGATTAAGCAGAAGTTGTTGCAGCCAAAAAGCACGTTTCAAAAAAGCCACGGAAATCAATCCCGTGGCTTTTTTATTTTGCCGTTAATTCGTTAATCAGCCTTGAGACGGATTGGTGTTTATCTGGTTTGCTTGTATAATAATATTAATCAGTTGAAAGGGGACCGTAAATATGCCGTTTATCTGGCGCGTTTTTTTAATAATAGAAGCGATTATCTTCGGGACGTTCATTTGGCAGATGATTACGATACCCGCAAATTTAGTGTTCATCATTGCAGGTATTTTACTCTTAGTCTGGGCCAACAAACGTCGTAGTAAAGGTAAAATCGGTGTCTGGACGACTTTGTTAACGATGGTCGGTTGCGTAGCTGTTACGGTACCACTGTTAATTAATTTCTCGTTATGGTTAATGATTATTGTTGCGGTCGTCTTTTTAGCCTTAAATCATAGCCGAATGGGACAGTTTAGCAGCCGCAATATGAATCAGTTGTTTGATAATGCCCCTTGGCGCAAGAAAAAATTTATTCCCGTTAATACGACGGAACCCACCGCGAAAAAGACAACAGTCAAGCGGCATAGTTGGTTTGGTCATCAGACAATTGGCAATAACATTTTTGAATGGGATGATATTAACTTCGCGGTCGCTGCCGGTGATACAATTATCGATTTAGGGAGCACCATTTTACCCAAGAATGACAACCATATTGTCATCCGTAAGGGGTTTGGAAAGACACGGATTTTAGTGCCTGTCGGGACCGGTGTCTATCTTGATCACTCTGCAATGTTAGGGAGTGTGACAATCGACAATCAGCACTATAATTTGAAAAATGAGTCGATTCAGTTGTATAGTACAAACTATGATGAAGAAAGTCGCCACCTTAAAATCATTACCAACGTAATGATTGGTGATCTTGAGGTGATCTTAGTATGAGCAAGTTAACGCGGAGCTTTATATGGATCAGCACGAGTTTGTTGACGCTTCTGTTTTCAGTGGCGTTATTTTTTGCGTATTTCTACAGTACGCATCAGGAACAATGGCTGATTAGTTTGGCCACGAAGCAATTATTCTATGTACCACTGATTGTTTATATTGTGGTGGCCGCAATGGCAGTAGGCTTTTTAGTTACCGCAATCGTCTATCTTGTCGTACGTAAGCAATTATCCCATACTGAAAGCCAGTTACAATTTTTACTTTCTGGACAGTATGAATCGCCTGTTTTTCAGATTAGACAGAGCGAAACCAATGACTACGCGATGTCAATCGAGCAAACAGTTGAACAACTACGCCAAAAAATGATACGCTTACAACAAGAGATTCAAAGTTATAGTGATCGGCCGACCGTGATTGCTGGTGAAACCAAGGAAGAAATTCTAGCGCAAGAACGGCATCGTTTAGCACGCGAGTTACATGATTCAGTGAGTCAGCAACTATTTGCGGCGACGATGATGTTGTCGGCACTCAGTGAAGTTGCGCAAAAACAAGCTGATAACGCACAGATGTTGCAGTCCTTAACGACAGTTGAACGGGTGTTAAATGAGGCTCAATCAGAAATGCGGGCCTTACTCTTGCATCTACGACCAGTTAATTTGGAAGGCAAGAGTTTACGCGATGGGATCATTCAGTTATTGAACGAATTGAAGACCAAAATTGCGATTCAGATTACATGGGACATTGATAGCATAACGTTACCAAGTGGCATCGAAGATAATTTATTTAGAATTGTCCAAGAGTTGCTGTCAAACACACTACGGCATGCGAAGGCCCAAGAGATTGAAGTATACTTGAAACAACTCGGTCAGAGTGTTTTACTAAAGGTAATTGATGACGGGACCGGGTTTGATACGAATGCTGAGCAAAAAGCCGGCAGTTATGGGTTAAAGAACATTGTCGAACGGGCCCATAGTGTTGGGGGGACGGCAAAAATTATTAGTTTGCCTAACCAGGGAACGAGTGTTGAAATTCGAGTGCCACTATTAAAGGAGACCAATTAAGTGATTAATGTATTGATAGTAGACGACCATGAAATGGTGCGATTAGGCATCTCAACGTATTTAGGGGTTCAAGACGATATTCATGTCGTCGATCAAGCCGTCAATGGTAAAGAAGGTGTCGAAAAGGCGCTTGCATTACGTCCTGACGCGATTTTAATGGACTTAGTGATGCCTGAGATGGATGGCATTGAGGCCACCAAAACGATTTTAAAGGCGTGGCCTGAAGCCAAAATCATTATCTTAACGAGTTTTATCGATGATGAGAAAGTTTATCCGGCGATTGAAGCCGGTGCGGCCAGTTACATATTAAAAACTTCTACAGCCGAGGAAATTGCCAATACGATTCGTAAAACGGCGCAAGGACAATCGGTTTTAGAGCCAGAAGTGACGAATAAGATGATGAATCGCTTAACACATCCGGCTGAACCTAAGCTATATGAAGACTTAACTAATCGCGAACGTGAAGTCTTAGGCTTGATTGCCAAAGGCCGTAGTAATCAAGAGATTGCGGATGAATTATTCATTACGTTAAAAACGGTCAAGACGCACGTTTCAAATATTTTGGCGAAGTTACAAGTGGATGATCGCACCCAAGCGGCAATTTATGCGATTAAGAACCAACTAGTCGATTAATCAGGAGGAGTTTAACATGCAAATTCAGGTGTCAGATGCAGCAAGTCAATGGTTTCGCGACGAATTAGCCTTACAATCGGGGGATGCAGTCCGCTTTTTTGGCAAAGTGTATGGTCAAACGGCCGTGCATGATGGCTTTTCATTGGGCATGGAATGCGCCACTGTTGAGCAGCCAATTGGTTCGGTTGTTAAAGATGGTATTACCTATTTTGCGAGTCAATCGGACGAATGGTTTTTTGCCGATTATGATTTACAGGTTGATTACGATCCAGAGCTTGAAGAACCTAAGTATCAATTTGAACGTCGTTAGACGATAAAAAGCCCCGCCAAATCATTTGGCGGGGCTTTTTATTTTGGGTTAAAAGGCGACCAGTACGCGCCCAGTTTTATGCGTCTTCTGGCTAAGTTCTCGGGCTAAATCAGAAAAGGCGACCAAGTTAACTGTTGGCCAAATTTCCGGTTTAAACGTCGTGGCGAGTAATTGCCAGAGTTCTTTACGGTCTTTGCGCGGGTAATAGACTGAATCAATTCCGGCTAAGGTAATCCCACGTAGAATAAACGGCATCACTGTTGTTTCTAGGGTTGCACCAGCGGCATTGCCACAAGTTGCTACGAATCCGCCGGCACAAACTTGCGGTAAGATGTGGGCTAAAACAGGACCGCCAAGCGTATCAATAACCCCGGTGAATGTCTGATGGCTGAGCGCTTTAAGCGGACCAGCAGTTAGGTCAGCTGTATTAATAACATGGGTCGCACCAAGGTGCAATAAATAATCGGTTTGTTGCAAGTCACGCGTAGTTGCCGTTAGATTTGTGAAGCCAAGCTGCGCGAGGATGGTAAGTGCGAAACTTCCGACTCCGCCAGTGGCACCCGTAATTAAGAGTGGGGTGTCATGATCGGCTGTAAAGGCTTGGCGTAATAATTTGCTGAGCGCAATTGCGGCGGTGAAACCGGCCGTCCCAAACTGCATCGTTTCAGCAAGACTAAGATTTTCGGGCAACTTAAAGAGCCATTCACTAGGGACTTTGACATATTCAGCGTAGCCCCCAGCGATTGTAATGCCAGTTTCATAACCCGTACATAACACCTGATCGCCCGCTTCAAAGAACGGATTATCCGATTCGACAACTTCGCCAGCAAAATCAACGCCAGGTGTCATGGGGTAGTGACGTAAGACGCCACTTTTAGGATTCATAGCGAGCCGGTCTTTGTAGTTAATATCAGAATAGGCGACTTTGACTAACACCCCGTCTTTAGCGAGGTCTGGCGTTAACTTAGTTTGATAAGTGGCACTGACAGTAGTATCGGTTTGTTCTAAAACGAGTGCTTGATAGGCGACCATATGATTACAACCTCATTTCTAAATAATTATTTAACTCCATTATACAACAATGTTCGCTTTGAATTGGCATTGCGTCTCGGAAACGGTATAATTAATAGGATATTAGTCAACTAATAACGAGTCTGAGAGTGCTAAAGATAAAGGGGACGAAGAAGAAGATGCAACAACCAATGGTGGAATTTAAAAATGTCATTAAAGAATACGACGATGTCCAAATTTTAAAGGGCATCGACATTGCGTTGGAAAAAGGTAAGTTTTATACCTTACTAGGGCCGTCTGGCTGTGGTAAGACAACTATTTTAAGAATTATCGCCGGATTTACCAATGCGTCTGCCGGGGATGTTTTATTTGAAGGGCAGAAGATGAACGATTTACCGGCCAATAAGCGCCAAGTCAATACGGTTTTTCAAGATTATGCCTTATTTCCCCATCTAAATGTCTTTGAGAATGTTGCATTTGGGTTAAATCTACGTAAAGTTAAAAAAGCAGCGATTAAAGAAAAAGTGATTGAAGCCCTTAAATTGGTGCGCCTTGCCGGATATGAGAATCGCGAAATTAGTGAGTTATCAGGTGGGCAACAACAACGAGTAGCGATTGCGCGCGCTTTGGCCAATGAACCAAAAGTCTTGCTACTAGATGAACCTCTATCAGCACTCGATATGAAATTACGAAAAGATATGCAATATGAACTACGCGATTTACAACAACGGTTAGGGATCACGTTCTTATTTGTAACGCATGATCAAGAAGAAGCCTTAGCGATGAGTGATGAAATTTTTGTTATGAACGAAGGGCGCGTGTTGCAAAGTGGGACACCTGTCGACATTTATGACGAACCGATCAACCATTTCGTAGCCGATTTTATCGGGGAAAGTAATATTCTGCCAGGTAAAATGGTTGCTGATTATCAAGTTGAAATGGTCGGCAAGCAGTTCGAATGTGCCGATGCCGGGATGCGGGTCAACGAAGCAGTTGAAGTGGTGCTTCGTCCTGAAGATCTAGACATTGTTGCCGTTGACCAAGGCCAATTAGTGGTAACGGTTGATACGCAGCTATTCCGTGGTGACTATTATGAAATTACGGCCTATGATGCGGATCAAAACCGGTGGTTGATTCATTCAACTAACCCAGCTAAAGATGGTCAACGAGTCGGCTTATTCTTTGAACCAGAAGATGTGCACATCATGCGTTTTGGGGAATCAGAAGAAGATTTCGATGCACGACTTGAAAGTTACGAAGAGGAGGACTAAGGCAATTGCGTAAAAAACAATGGTTATATTACTTACCATATGCCCTCTGGCTAATTTTGTTCGTCCTCGCACCAGTCGCATTGATTGTGTACCAGTCCTTCTTTGATATCAATGGGCATGCGACATTGGTCAACTACACGACCTATTTCCAGTCAGGTACTTACTTGAAGATGACATTAAATTCGATATGGTACGCCTTTTTAATTACGCTGATTACGCTATTAATCAGTTATCCGACGGCGTATTGGCTTCATCAAACGAAACATAAACAACTTTGGCTATTATTAATTATTTTACCGACATGGATTAACTTATTACTGAAAGCTTATGCGTTTATCGGGATTTTTAGTCAAGATGGTGCCATTAATCATTTTTTGGGGTGGTTCGGGATTGGGCCACAACAGATTTTATTTACGAATTTCAGTTTCTTAGTGGTGGCGACCTATATTGAAATTCCGTTTATGATTTTGCCGATATTTAATAGTTTAGAAGAATTGAATCCATCATTGGTCAATGCAAGTCGTGATCTTGGCGCAAGTAGTTGGCAAACCTTTACGAAAGTCATCTTACCGTTAACAATGGCTGGGGTTAAAGCCGGGATACAGGCCATCTTTATTCCATCGTTATCCTTATTCATGTTGACGCGTCTAATCGGGGGTAACCGCGTGATTACGCTGGGGACTGCGATTGAAGAACACTTCCTCACAACAATGAACTGGGGAATGGGCTCGACCATCGGGGTGGTCTTAATCGTCGCCATGGGCTTAATCATGCTGGTAACCGGGGAGCAAAAAGCAAAGAAGAAGGTGACTAACAAATGAAAAAAATGAAATGGCAAAACGTTTGGTTAGTGCTTGTCTCTGTCTTATTGTACGCACCGATTTTCTATTTGATTTTCTATTCATTTAGCAGTGGGGATAATATGAATGGCTTCAAGGCATTTACCTGGGCAAATTATCAGGCCTTGTTTGAAGATACTCGGATGATTGAAATTGTGTTACAAACGTTATTAATCGCGATTCTATCATCTTTATGTGCGACGATTGTGGGGACGTTTGGGGCGTTAGGGATTTATTCAACGAAGCAACGGCGTGTGCGCAATATGATTTTATCGCTGAACAATATTTTAATGGTTTCACCCGATGTCATTATCGGGGCAAGTTTTTTGATTTTCTTCACGTTCTTAGGTTTTGGTTTGGGCTTTGGTTCAGTTTTACTGAGCCATATCGCTTTTTCAATTCCGATTGTTGTCTTGATGGTTTTGCCGAAGTTAAATGAAATGCGGCCAGCATTAGTTGATGCGGCACGTGATTTAGGTGCGACTGACTGGCAAGTCCTGAGTAAAGTTATTTTACCGTACATTAGTTCCGGCATTTTTGCAGGCTTTTTCATGGCGTTCACCTATTCGCTAGATGATTTTGCCGTAACCTTCTTTGTCACTGGGAACGGGTTTGAAACGCTCTCCGTTGAAATTTACTCCAGAGCGCGTCAAGGAATTAGTCTAGAAATCAACGCATTATCTGCCTTGATGTTTGTCTTCTCCTTAATCCTTGTGGCCGGCTACTATTTATTGAATCAAAGAAGCCAAGCCCAAAAAGCACGGCGTAAACGGAAAGCGGGGGCTTAAAATGAATAAATTAGGACGCATCACTTTAGCGATTTTAGTGGTCTGTGCAGCCCTTTGGTTTGGGACGGTTGAATTACAAAAATCACAAGGTTATACGAAAAATAATACATTAACATTATATAACTGGGGCGATTATATCGACCCAGCACTTATTAAAAAGTTTGAAAAGCAAACTGGTTATCACGTTTCGGTTGAGACGTTTGATAGCAACGAAGCGATGTACACGAAGATTAAGCAGGGTGGGACTGCTTACGATTTAGCGGTGCCAAGTGAGTACATGATTGAAAAGATGCGCAAAGCACACTTACTTAAACCGATTGATCATCGTCGCTTAACCGACTATCAAAATATTGGCAAGGATTTTTTGAATCAATCATTTGATCCTGGGAATAAGTATTCATTGCCTTATTTCTGGGGCACACTCGGGATTATCTACAACGATCAATTGGTTAAAAAACCACTGACACATTGGTCAGATCTATGGTCACCAGATTATCGCGGCCAAATTATGGTAGTCGATAGTGCTCGGGATATGATGGCCGTGGGCTTGATCGAAAATGGCCAGTCAGTCAATAGCACGAATCCGGCGGTTTTAAAGGCGGCTAAGGACAAGCTTGATCAGATGGCACCAAATGTCAAAGCGATTGTAGCTGACGAAATTAAGATGTATATGGTTCAAAATGAAGCGAGTGTTGCTGTGACTTGGTCCGGTGAAGCTGCCGAGATGTTGGATAATAATCCCCATTTGCACTATGTAATTCCAGAAGAGGGCAGCAATCTATGGTTTGATAATCTAGTGATTCCCAAGACGGCAAAACATGAAAAGGCGGCCTATGCCTTCTTAAACTTTATGTTAGAGCCCAAAAACGCGGCTCAAAATGCTGAATATATTGGTTATTCAACGCCCAATATACCGGCCAAAGCACTCTTGCCAGCAGCAACACGGAATAACCCAGGCTATTATCCAAGTCAAAAGGTGATCGATCGCTTGCAAGTTTATAGCGATTTATCACCAACTGCGGTTGGCCGTTATAATGATTTATTTTTAGAGTTTAAAATGCAACATTAAAAGTACAATGAGCAGATTGAAATGGTTCATGGTATAATAGATACAGAATTTTTTTGGATGGAGGTTACCTATGTCATTTGAATGGTCACAGTTATTAACATGGCGGATGCTCGCAAATGTGCTAGACATCATCGTTGTCTGGTATTTTGTGTATAAATTAATCATGTTGATTCGCGGTACCAAAGCCGTCCAATTGTTTAAAGGCATTATAGTCATTGCGCTGATTAAGGTTATCAGTTGGTACATTGGTCTACGAACTGTTTCGTACATTATGGATCAATTTATCAGCTGGATTGTGATTGCGTTGATCGTTATTTTTCAACCCGAAATTAGACGTGGTTTGGAACATATCGGACGTGGATCGCTACTACGACGCGGCGTTAATCCCAAGATTGAACAAGAAAATAATTTAATTAAAGCCCTCGATAAGTCGATTCAGTATATGTCGAAACGGCGTATCGGGGCGCTGATTACAATTCAAATGAATACCGGTTTGGAAGATTATATCGAAACTGGGATTGATTTGGATGCGGATGTGACGGGGGAGTTATTAATTAACATCTTTATCCCGAATACACCATTGCATGATGGGGCGGTCATAATTCGCGATGATAAGATTGCCGTTGCGGCCGCTTATCTACCACTTTCAGAGAGTAATTTAATTCCCAAAGAATTAGGGACCAGACATCGGGCAGCCGTTGGGATTAGTGAAGTAACGGATGCTTTGACGATTGTTGTTTCTGAAGAAACCGGTGGTGTCACATTAACGCGCAATAACGAGTTAATGCGTGATTTAAGCCGTGATGATTATATGAAGTACTTCAACTCGCATTTGATTACCCAAGAGGAAAACAAAACGAGTCTCTTACAAGAATTTGTTGATGGCTTCAAAAAAGGAGGCCAGAAATGATGAAAAAGTTTGTTGAAGGCCCATGGCTCTATCGAATTTTAGCGTTATTTCTAGCGTTGTTACTGTTTGGTTATGTCAATTTGGATGAAATTAACACGACGCGCCAGACGAATAACAATGATACACAGATGCTAGCAACCCGCACGGAAACCGTAAAAGTGCCGCTCCAGATTAATGCGGATACTGATCGGTATTTCATTACCGGCTATCCACAAAAGGTCAAAGTGAAATTATCCGGGCCGAATGCGCTAGTCACATCAGCAGTTAACACATTAAATTTCCGCGTGATTGGCGATTTAACGAAGCTGGGTCCTGGTGATCACACCGTCAAGTTAAAACAGACGGGGATTAATAAAGATATCAAAGTCACGATTGAACCTAAAGAAATTAAGGTCCACATTGAGCACAAAGTGACAAAGCAATTCCCTGTGCAGGTCAATGTTAAGAAAGAAAACTTAGCGGCCGGGTATAGTCTAGGAAATCCAAAACTAAGTCAAGACGTGGTTGAAGTCAGTGGTGCAAAATCAGCAGTAAATGCTGTGTCGCAAGTAGTAGCCACTGTTGATCCCGATGAAGGCACCAAAAAAGACATCAATGAAGAAGTCTTGTTGCAAGCTGTTGATCGCAATGGGAAAGCGTTAAATGTTTTAATTTCACCACAAACCGTTAACGTTAAGATATTGGTTCAAATGAGTAAGAAAACACTCCCGATTAGTTTGGAAAAGGCCGGTGAAAAAAGTGGCTACAGCTACAGTCTGTCATCAACAACTGATTCAGTGACCGTGTATGGTCGTCAAACAGCTTTAGCCAAGTTGACGTCGTTACCAGTGAGTGTCGATTTATCGTCAATCACGAGTTCAACTTCAAAGACGGTTAAAGTGGCTTTACCACACAACATTTATGAGAGTACGCCAAGTGCCATTAAGGTGACAATTACGGTGACTCCAGATACGACCAATACGAGTGCTACTAATACTGTTGAAGCGCCGTCTGAAAGTACGGCACAAACATCAAGTAGTGCGCCCGTTGAGTCAAGTTCAAGTAACAGCCAATCAAGTAGTCAATCAAGCTCAAGTGAAAGTAGTAAAGCAAATACCGATGTAAATCAATAATCAACGCTAAAGATTTTAGCAGGATGAATGGAGATAATTAAATATGACAAAGTATTTTGGAACTGATGGTGTACGTGGCGTTGCCAACTTAGAATTAAGCCCAGAAATGGCTTTTAAATTAGGACGTGCGGGTGGTTACGTTTTGACCAAGCACGCTGATAAGGATCAACGGCCAAAGGTTTTGGTGGCTCGTGACACACGTATTTCAGGCCAAATGTTAGAACAATCTTTGATTTCCGGCTTATTATCAGTTGGGATTGAAGTCTTATCATTAGGCGTGGTGACAACACCTGCGGTTGCCTATTTAATTAAGGTTCAAGAAGCAAGTGCCGGCATTATGATTTCAGCCTCACATAACCCCGCTATCTATAATGGAATTAAATTCTTCGGCGCAGATGGTTACAAATTACCAGACGCAACTGAAGAAGAAATTGAAGCAATTATTGATGCCGAAGAAGATACTTTACCACGTCCAGAAGGCGCTGGTCTGGGGACGGTGGAAGAATATCCAGAAGGTGCTTTGAAGTATACCCAATTCTTAGAACACACGATTCCTGATGATTTAGCTGGGATTAAAGTGGCATTGGATGGCGCAAACGGTTCAACCAGTGGTTTAATTAGCCGCGTATTTGCTGATCTAGAAACAGAATTTACAACAACGGCAACCCATCCAGATGGTTTGAATATCAACGATGGTGTCGGTTCAACACACCCAGAAAATGTTGCTAAAAGAGTGCTTGAAACAGGCGCGCAAGTTGGACTAGCATTTGATGGTGACGGGGATCGGTGTATCGCAGTTGACGAATTAGGTAATATTATTGATGGGGACAAGATTATGTTCATTCTCGGTCAATATTTATCTGATAAGGGTCGTTTAAAACAAGATACGATTGTCACAACTGTTATGAGTAATATCGGCTTGTATAAAGCGATTGAAGCCAACAACATGCAATCAGTCCAAACAGACGTTGGGGATCGTCACGTCGTTGAAGAAATGCGTGAAAAAGGCTATAACCTTGGTGGCGAACAATCAGGACACATCATCATCTTTGATTACCACAATACAGGTGATGGGATGTTAACCGGGATTCAACTCTTAAACGTCATGAAACAAACTGGTAAGAAGTTATCTGAATTAGCAGCTCCTGTTCAAACTTACCCACAAAAACTCGTTAACTTAACAGTTAAGGACAAGGATGCTTGGTTAACAAATGACAAGATCCAAGCTGCCATTGATACCGTTGAAAAAGAAATGAATGGTGATGGCCGCGTCTTGGTTCGTCCAAGTGGGACAGAACCATTGCTACGAGTAATGTGTGAAGCTGCAACAGAAGAAAAAGTAAATCAATATGCTGATCAAATCGCAGCGGTTGTTAAAGCTGAAATTGGCGCATAATTAAAGGGAGTGCTGACGCGAGTTGGTTAGGCTTTGAGGATTAACAGTAAAATGGGGGTTATGGTGTTTCTTGCCATAATCCCCATTTTGCAGTTCACCGGAAATGGCTACTCGAGAAGCGCGTTCAAGTTGGTCAACTTTTGAGCACTAGCTTGAAAAGCACGTTCTCACTTGAATCAAACTAAAAAAGCCCGTCAACATTGTGTTGACGGGTTTTTTTGGTGCAATTTTATTTAAGAGCCCATTCTTCTAACGCAATGTGACTTGTTCGTACATCAGAAAACCAAAGACAACCAATAAGACAACAGCAGCGGATATCAGATACCATTCTTTGACAAGTATGATAGGTGCATCAGTCAAATGATAATTTTTGCGGTAACGTTTGAGATTGAAAACACTGACTTCATTCACGATGATTAATAAAGCGGGTTCTAATAGTAGCATGTATTTACTACCGGTTGAATCGACAATGTTATTGGCGGCAATATGTAAGGCGATTGTTTTAGGTGCAACGACGATAAAGCTCAGTCCGACTAATAGGCCAAGAAGAGAAATACTTCGAATTAACAAGATGCTCTTTTTCATTACAGAAACTCCTTTTCTAAAATTGACTGGTCTTAGTATAGCATAAAAGCGCTAGATAGCGGAAAATATTTGGACTATACCAAAATTATAAATTTATATATACCAATAAAAATGTTGACATTAAAATCGTTGGTGCTATTATATTTAAGTGTTGTACCAATTGATTAAAAAATATTAAACCAAAGTTGAAAAGAGGATTTTTATAATGTGTGGAATCGTAGGCGTAATTGGCAATGAAAAGACAACTGAAATTTTATTAAACGGATTAGAGAAGTTGGCGTATCGTGGTTACGATTCAGCGGGCATTTACGTGAACAGCAAAACTGGGCATGACTACTTAGTTAAAGAACCCGGTAAAATTAGCGTTCTAGAAGCAGCGGTTGGGCCTGAAGTACAAGGAACAATCGGTGTTGGTCATACGCGTTGGGCAACGCATGGTGTTGCGAGTCGTGATAATGCGCATCCGCATGTTTCTGAAGATGGTCGTTTTTACTTGGTTCACAACGGCGTGTTAACTAACTATTTAGCTTTAAAAGAAACATACTTGGAGGATGTCCATTTTGTCAGTCAAACCGATACGGAAGTCGCTGTTCAGTTGATTGCTTACCTTGCTAAGACAGAACAATTATCAGCTAAGGAAGCCTTCCGGAAGGCTTTAACGTTGATTGAAGGCTCATACGCATTTGTCATGGTCGATCGTGATGATCCTAACACCTTATACGTTGCTAAGAATAAATCGCCATTGTTAATCGGTGTAGGTGATGGCTTTAACGTTGTGTGCTCGGATGCATTAGCGATGTTGAATGAAACAAAAGATTTTATTGAAATCCATGATCGTGAAATGGTGACACTCACGAAACAAAGTGTTCAAATTGAAGATTTAGACGGCACTTTTATTCACCGCGAAAGCTATCATGTTGAAATGGATGCTGATGCAGCGGGCAAGGGCACATACCCCCACTACATGTTAAAAGAAATCGACGAACAACCAGCTGTTATGCGGCGTTTATTGAACGAATACGTAGCTGCTGATGGAGAGCTTAAAATCGACTCAGCGTTACTCAGTGCAATGAATGATGCAGATTGCCTCTATATCGTGGCGGCTGGGACAAGTTATCATGCCGGTTTAATCGGGAAGACCTTGTTTGAAACATTAACACACAAGCCTGTCGAAGTACATGTTGCTAGTGAATTCGGCTATCACATGCCGCTATTATCTGAAAAGCCATTCTTTATCTTTTTAACACAAAGTGGCGAAACTGCTGATAGTCGCCAAGTGTTGGTACAAACTAATGCCTTACATTATCCAAGCTTGACCATCACTAATAGCCAAGGGTCAACACTTTCACGGGAAGCTGATTACACATTATTATTGCATGCAGGCCCAGAAATTGCGGTTGCTTCAACGAAAGCCTACACTGCACAAATTGCAGTTGAATTATTCTTGGCTGTTGCGCTTGGACGCCACAATCAACTGGTGCTAGCAGAACAATTCGATGTACATCATGAATTAGGCTTAGTCGCTACTGGCATGGAAGCTTTATTGAGCGAAAAAGAACAGATTGAAACCTTGACGACTGATTACTTACAAACAACACGCAATACCTTTTATATTGGTCGTGGTGAAGATTATGCCTTGAGTTTAGAAGCTGCTTTGAAGTTAAAAGAAATTTCATACATCCAAGCTGAAGGATTTGCAGCCGGCGAATTAAAACATGGCACCATCGCTTTGATTGAAGAGGGGACACCCGTTATTGCATTCTTAATGGATGCCAAAACGATTGCGCACACGCGTGGTAACTTACAAGAAGTGACTGCGCGTGGGGCAAAAGCCTTGACGATTGTCAGCGAAGAATCTGCTGAAGCAGATGATCAGATCATTTTACCAACCGTAAACGACTTATTGACACCATTATTGGGGATCATTCCTGGTCAATTAATTGCTTACTATGCAAGTTTGCATAGAGGGTATGATGTAGATCAGCCAAGAAACCTAGCTAAGAGTGTCACGGTTGAATAAATAATATTCAAAAAGCCTCGTTCAAAGAACGAGGCTTTTTTGCGTTTAATGAGTTGGTGCATATGTTGCTCGAGGACCGCCAACGTATTTTGGTCGTGACCGTAAAGCTGTGACATGTGCACTACCCAATGTATCAAGGGTTGGGCGGACAGGGACTTGAACGAATTTCACGTGCATCCCAATCGCCGTATCACCGATATCTAATCCAGCTTGTGCAACGATATGTTCAACTTCAACCGGATCACTGAATTGTTCAAATGCAGCGACGGAGCAGGCGCCTCCAGCGTGCATAGCAGGAACAACTGAGACAATTTCAAAGTCGTGTGCGCGGGCGACCTGACGTTCAATCACCAAACTACGGTTAATATGTTCACAGCCTTGCACGGCTAAATGAATCCCCAATGGATTGAGAATGCCACGAAGTGTTGCGATGATGACTTCACCGACTTCTTTGCTAGAAGCCTTACCGATATGACCACCGACGACTTCACTCGTTGAACACCCGAGAACGAACAAATCACCATTTCCTAAGTGTGCTTCGTTTAGAACATCCTGAGTCATCTTTGTTAAGTCTTGTTGAATTTGGTTTAATTGTAATTCGTTTGTCATTTAAAAAATCTCCTAGTGGTTAAATAATTGTGGTCGAATACGGGATAAACTAGTGACTAACGGGATGGTAACCACGATACCAAGTCCATTTTGAACAATATTACTGAAAATCGAAGCGATTCCGGCAGCCCAGCCGAAAAGTAAACTGGTAGCTAAAAAGTAACCGGCAACCATGACGATACTACCGCAAATGAGGGGGATAATCAGCTGCTTTGGTCGCATTGAATCATTACGAGTTAGGTGACCTACAACGAAGCCTTGCCCCCCATGAATGATGAGTGAGAAGAGACACCACTCAGGGTAACCAGATAATAGATCGATTAATAGGCCACTCAGGGCTCCGACAGTGAGTCCGCCAGGATTTCGCAGCATGATCGCCGTTGTATAAATACCGACCTCACAGAGCGTCACAAAGCCCTTCGTCGCCGGAATCGGGATGATGATTAACAAAGAGAGTGCCACGGTCAATGCGGTGAGCATCGCGAGTAATGGTAATTGACGTTTATTAAAGTGCATGTTTAGTAGCCCCCTGCCAGACATTCCCCAGGCCATGGCGTAGATGAATACCATCTTTTAAACCGGCATAAACAAATTTCTTTGCGCGTGCCACGGCAACTTCAATCGATTTTCCTTGTGCTAATTCCGCCGCAATCGCTGCCGAAAGCGTACAACCGGCGCCATCAATGGTAGTTGTTTCCAATCGTGGAGCTTCTAAATAATGAGTTGTTGCGCCCGATTTTAATAAATCAACGGCCTGCTCACCAGGGAATCGTTGACCACCTTTGATAATGACGTGCTTGGGGCCAAATGATTGGATAATTGTAGCAGCTTCGACCATTTCCTCACGCGTGGTAATTGACGAAAGACCACTGAGTTGTTGGGCCTCCAACAAGTTTGGGGTGACAACGCTCGTCAAAGGCAGTAGTTCTTTTTTTAACGTGTCGAGGTACGCTTGCTGCGCAGGAATGGCGCCTTCTTTAAAGACGAGGACCGGGTCAGCGATGATGGTTAATTCAGGATGTTGTCGTAGTCGCTCACAGATGGCTTTTAAAGTTTCCGTTTGATGAACCAAACCAATTTTAACGTGCGTTAGTGGCACGTAGTTTAAAATGGCATCAAGCTGGTCCAAAATGGTATCCTCAGGTAAGTTGTGGATTTTCAAGTGACCGTCTGGTAGCAATGTAGCGATGCAAGTTAAGGCACTGACCCCAAACGTTTCTAAGGCCTCGAACGTTTTTAAATCGGCCTGGATGCCACCACCACCCAGAGTATCAGAGCCGGCAATGGTTAGAATGTTTTGCATAGTTGTCCTCCAAAATTCTATTCTTAACTATCATAGAGAAGAATAGAATGTTCAACAACAGCCAATTGGCTTGTTTTTTTACCATCCAATTTGTAAACTAAATAAGAGGTGTTAAAAATGATTGAATGGTTACAATATTTACCTGAACAAAAGCCAAAGTATATGGCAATTAAAAAAATGATTATTAGCTTGATAGATAAAGGACAATTAAGTTCAGGTGACCAATTACCGCCAGAGCGTCAGTTAGCTAAATTATTGAGTGTCAATCGTTCAACGGTGACACGTGCGTCTGATGAATTGGTTGCAGATGGCGTGATTGAACGTCGCGTTGGTAGCGGGACGTTTGTCAGCCAGCAAGCGCGACCACAGGCAAGGCGGGTCAATTGGCATACTTATTTGATCAGCCAACGTCAGTCACAAAGTCAAAATGAACGGCGCCAATTACAACAACTGATTAGACGAAAACCTGAAAAGTTAATTGATGTTTATTCAAGTGACTTACCATTAGAATTAGTCCCACAATTTCAATTTCCTGCATTGACGTGGCAAGATTTTATTACTGCACAAGCATTAGAGACACCACGAGGCTATCAACCACTTATTACGGCAATTAATCAATTGGATCAACACAATAAACGGCTATTTTTTACCGAAGAGCAGTTATTAATGACTGCCGGTGTGCAACAATCACTCTTTTTAATATTACAGGGTTTATTGACGCCAGGTGATGCTGTTGCAATTGAATCACCCTCCTTTTTTCATGACTCAACTTTGTTTGAAGCGACGGGTGTCCGTGTCTATGAAGCTTCAGTTGATGCTGATGGGATTTCTTTGACTGCTTTAGAAGAGCTAATCATTAAGCACCGTGTTAAGTTGGTTATTCTCAATCCAGATTATCAAAATCCAACGGGGCACGTAATGAGTTTTCAAAAAAGAAAAGCAGTTGTTCATTTATGCCAGATGCATCAAATACCAATCGTAGAAGATGATGTCTTTGGTTGGTTAGGATTTGATACAACTAGGCCAATCCCAACGTTAAAGCAACTTGATCCGGATAATGTTATTTATATTAGTTCGTTGTCCAAAATTATGGGGGCTAGTAGCCGAATCGGGTGGGTAGCTGCTACTCCGCAAGTCATCGAACAGTTGACCCGCGTGCAACATGAAATGGATTTAGTGCCAAGCATTATGGTGCAAGTCATGGTGACCTTAGCGATGGGGGATCCGCAATTTCAAACGCAGTTGGATCAACTTAAGGGGATGCTTCAAGAACGTGCACAAGCAACCTATAAGATGCTTGAAAGGGTATTACCCGATTGGCACGTTTACTTACCAGCGGGAGGTTATTATATTTGGGTGACCTATCCGAACCATAAATTACGCTTAAAAACCTTTATTGATCATCAGCTTGCTGTCGCACCAGGATCATTATTTGGGCTTAAAACAGATGCGTTGCGCATCAATTTTGCGCGATTAAATGCAATTGATTTGGTCGCGCTAGAACAACGATTAGTAGCCATTATTAAAGCAACAGAATAAAGAGGGGGATTCGGATGACAGAGCAATTCGTACCAGAGATTTATACACCATTAAAAACCAGTGTTGTCGGACCACCTGCTGTGGCGCGACAAGTTGGGGGGATTAAGATCCTCGGTAAGAAGATTAAAACAATTATTTTTACCACCGATGTTGCGATTGTGAATAATACAAATGCTGACGCTGTTTTGGCAGTTTATCCATTTACACCACACCCAGCTGTCATGAATGCCATCAGCAATGTGGCGACGATCCCCGTTTTTAATGGGATTGGTGGGGGCTTAACGGCCGGCAGCCGGTCCGCGTACATGGGATTATTGGCAGAGGCCGCCGGTTCGATTGGCGTGGTGGTTAACGCACCGACCTCGGTGGAGACGATTAAAATGATTAACCGCGTTGTTGACGTTCCGATTATTTGTACTGTTGTGTCAGAACGTCAGGATTACGCCGCGCAGATTGAAGCTGGAGTTTCAATTTTAAACGTTAGTGGCGCGGCTAAAACCCCAGCAATTGTTAGCGCAATTCGCCAACAATATCCCGAAATTCCGATTATGGCAACTGGGGGTAAAAACGAAGCTAGTATATTAGCGACGATTGAAGCGGGTGCGAATGCATTGACGTACACGCCACCGACCAATGGCGAGTTATTTGCTAAGAAAATGGCCGATTACCGATCTGATTTAGTATGATAACAGTTTACGTGCTATGCAATCCCCCGTATGATAAAAAGATTACTAGAGGAGGTTTTTGAATGATTCGTCAAGCAACAGTTGCAGATGCCAAGAGTGTCTTGCCAATTATTAATATTGTTTTTGAAGAAATGGAAATGCCACTCTTCCAAAAGATTCCGTTGGAGGATTTATTTGGTATTTTAGAACAGGCCTTTGCAATACCTGAATATCGGTATAGTTATGCTAACACACTAGTTTATGAAGAAGACGGCCAAGTATTGGGGATTGTTGTAGGCTTCCCAGAAGAAAAGGAAGCCCATATCGACGATGCATTAGCACCGTTATTCCCACAAATCGGCTTACCTGAGACAACGCGTTTCTTTACCGATAAGGAAGCACAACCGGGGGAATGGTATTTAGATACACTTGCCGTCGCTGAACATGCACAGGGGCATGGTGTAGGGACAAAGTTACTTAAGGCCTTACCAGATTATTTAAAAGCACGTGGTGAAAAAAAGATTAGCTTAAGTGTGGATTTACAAAATCCTGGCGCTAAAAAACTTTATGAACGAATGGGTTTTGTTAAACAAGGAGATTTAACGATTGGTGATCATCAATATGATCATATGATTAAACAGCTTTAACACGAAAAGAGCCGACAACAATTGTTGTCGGCTCTTTTCAGATTAAAGTAATGGCATAATCATTGTCGTCCATAGCCAGCTCAGTGGCATGACTAAGATCATTGCTGGTATCATGTCTGCAATTGGAAATTCGCGAATTTTAGCAATTCTAAAGCCAGTGGCGAGCATCAAGAGGCCGCCGCAAGCTTTGAAATCTGCAAGCATTGTTGGATTCGTTAGTGGGAAAATGAGTTTGGCGAGTAAGAAAATGATGTAAAAGATAATGAATTGCGGAATCGCAATGGTTGAAACGACGGGGCCAAGATTGCAGGCAAAGATGGCAGCAGTAAAGAAATCTAGAATTGATTTAGAAATTAGAATCGTATTGTTGCCTGTCATACCAGCATCTAATGTCCCATAAATACCGGTCCCACCGGCACAAAAGAGAACAATCACTGTCACGAGTGCTGAAATAAATTCGGTATCTGATAGCGTATTGTTTTTACGCGGAAAAAATTTAGAAATTGGCCGTTCCATCAAGACAGCACCGCGATCAATCCAGCGACCGAAGTGAATGAGTAGGCCAATCCCAGTACCGAGAACAACTGCGAAGATGACTGCAGGCATGTTCTTCATTTGAATAATGGCATTGATGCCCATTCCCATCGAAGCAACACCGAAGATTAAGGTGAGTTCTGTTTTAAATTTAGTTGATAATTTATCTCCCAATAAACTACCGAATAGACCGCCAAATAAGACGGCTAATGAATTAATAATCACGCCAGTTGGCATTGAGAAGACCCCTTTAATTTTAAGTTTGCATATTCAACCATACCAATTTAAAAGAAAAGAATCAATTTAATTTTAAATGTTAGCGCTTATATATATTCGATGGGAGTCTTGAGCTAGACCAAAAAACGACTAATCATTTGATTAGTCGTTTTTTTACTGACTATTCGAATCGCAAACTAGGCTTAAAACGCCGAATCAGTGCCTTGGGTTGGTTATAGGCCCAATGATTTAAAACGGCGGCAATCAAAATACAGGGGACGATATCCTTTTCTTGGTTGACAGTCAATTGAAAGGCTGGACCGCTGCTTGCTAGAATGGTGGTCGCTTGCATGATGGGTTGTGTATGGTAGATAATGCGATATTGATTTTGCGTTAAATCTCCCATAATTAACCAATTAAGTTGTTTGACATAGATAAACTCATGCCAGACGCCCCAGATCTTTTTGAGTTGACCAATCCGTTCATCGTTTTGGAAAAGGTCAAAGTCAGGTGAGGGGCTAATTGTGACTTGGCGAATTTCACCGAGTAAGTCGCCGGTGAGTGAGTAAAGGCTGAATACGTCATGCCGAATCCCACGCTTTCCAACAAGTAAATAACGCGGTTGTTCTTGATCGTCAATCACGGTTGAGACACCACGTGAAGCACTAGCCTGGTGTTTAATGTAGAAAATAGGCATCAAAGATCACTTCTTTTCAGCTGTACGATTCAAGTCAATCGCGTGATAAATCGCTTGTGCGACGCCGTCTTGAATGTTAGTTGTAGTTTGATAGTTCGCAAGTTCCTTAATTGTTGGGACAGCATTGCCCATGGCGACACCAATGCCAGCTATTTTGATCATTGAAGAATCGTTTAAGTTATCACCAATTGCCATTGTTTGCTCAACTGGAATCCCTTTTTGTTCAGCATAGGCGGCCAAAGCGATGCCTTTTTGAGCGTCAATGTGGTTTATTTCGATGTTATTACTTGAAGAGGAAGTTACAACTAAATCCCCGCGGGCTTCACAAAAGGCCTTAATTGGTGCTAATTCGGTCATCCCCTGTGTGCTAAAAGCGATGATTTTAAGAATCTTAACCGTTGGATCGTTAATAATCCCTTGATAGTGATCATCGACGTAGTTAATATTCATCAATTCCAAACGGGCTGCTGCTAAAGCAACCGCAATTTTATAACTCGTATCGGGATTGAGGTTGACGAGTAAATCAGCGACATTTTGGATACGACTGACTTTGCTATCTGAATAATTACCGGCAGTCGTCATGAGTTCGAAGTAAATATTATTTTCGCGTAAATTTTCTGTGACGGCTGTCACCGTTTCGGAATCAATCGGCACATTCAAAACTTCATTACCTAAAGAATCAAAAATTTGGGCACCATTCATCGTAATTAAAGTAGGTTGGATGTCATCACTGTCAATTAGGGGGAGGGCTTCAGAACGACTGCGGCCGGTAGCCACTACGAATTCGATGCCGGCGTCTTGGGCAGCTTTAATGGCGGTCATGTTACCGTCTGAAACCTGCATTTTGTCGTTTAATAAGGTACCGTCCATATCAGATGCAATAATTGAAATCAAAGGAATTCCTCCTGAAAACGTATTATTAGAAACTTACCTCTATCTTAGCATGCAAGCTACTTTTCTCCTAGCAACTTATGTTAAAACACGATAAACTAGTTAATGAGGTGAGCAGATGAAAACAATTATTCACAATGAGTGGCAAACGATTCTCGCACCAGAGTTTGCCAAACCCTATTATGGTCAGCTCCATACCTTTTTGAAACAGGAATACCAAACGACCACGGTTTATCCAGAGATGCACCATATTTTCCAAGCCTTTGAATGGACACCGTTTGAACAGGTTAAAGTCGTCATTTTAGGACAAGATCCTTATCATGGCCCGAACCAAGCCCATGGGTGTAGTTTTTCCGTTTTACCAGGGGTCAAAGTCCCACCATCATTGCAAAATATTTATAAAGAATTGCAGACGGATGTTGGCTTTCAACCGGTTCAGCATGGCTATTTAAAGAGTTGGGCGGATCAAGGCGTGTTCTTGTTGAACACCGTATTGACCGTGCGGGCAGGTCAATCAAATTCGCATCGTAAACAAGGTTGGGAACAGCTAACGGATGCGGCGATTGCTGCATTGTCAAATCGGGGACATGTGGTCTTCATTTTATGGGGAAACGCGGCAAAGGATAAACGGCGGTTAATTGATGAGACGCAAAATGCGGTCATTACTGCAGTACATCCCAGTCCCTTGTCAGCCTATCACGGTTTCTTTGGCTCTAAACCTTTCTCACAGACGAATACTGCCCTTGAGCAATGGGGCATGGCGCCAATTAATTGGCAATTACCACAAACAGTCACGGCAGAATAATGAAGCGTTACCATTATTGACTTGTCGCGGTATTAGAAACGTTGTATGATTACATTAGCAATAATAAAATGCTTACTGGAGGTTGCAATTGTGGATTTATTTGAAAGCTTAAAAGCAAAGATTACCAATCGGCAATTTAAAATTGTTTTTCCGGAAGGAACAGAACCAAGAATTATTGGTGCAGCAGCACGGTTGAATGCTGATCGGATTTTGAAACCCATTTTAATTGGGGTAACGAATGATATTCAACAAATCGCTGCTGCTAAAGGATTTAACTTGGACGGGATAACGATTATTGATCCACAAGAATATCCAACAGCTGACTTTGAAAAAATGGTTGCCGCTTTTGTCGAACGCCGCAAGGGCAAGGCAACCCCTGAACAAGCACAAACAATTTTACAAGATCCTAATTATTTTGGCACCATGCTGGTTTATTTAAACTTAGCCGACGGGATGGTTTCAGGTACCGTGCATTCAACAGGTGATACTGTTCGACCAGCATTACAAATTATTAAAACAAAACCAGGTGTCCAACGCACAAGCGGGGCCTTCATTATGCAACGCGGTCGCGATAACGAACGTTACTTATTCTCAGATTGCGCCATCAATATTAACCCGAATGCGCAAGAATTGGCTGAAATTGCTGTGGAATCTGCAAAGACGGCTGAGTTGTTCGATATCGATCCGAAAGTTGCGCTGTTGAGCTTTTCAACGATGGGGTCTGCGAAAGCAGACGAAGTCACGAAGGTTCAAGAAGCAGCACGGATTGCACATGAAATTGCGCCAGAATTAGACATTGATGGTGACCTACAATTTGATGCCGCATACGTACCAGTTGTTGCGAACCAAAAAGCACCAGATTCAAAAGTGGCGGGTCAAGCCACTGTGTTTGTTTTCCCAGAATTACAATCAGGGAACATTGGCTACAAGATTGCTCAACGTTTTGGGAATTTCGAAGCCATCGGACCAATTTTACAAGGTTTGAATCAACCCATTTCTGATTTATCACGTGGGAGCAACGAAGAAGATGTTTACAAGTTAGCCATCATTACGGCTGCTCAAGCATTACAAAACTAATTAACCGACAACAAAGACGCCAGCACAGAAAAATTGTGCTGGCGTCTTTGACTTTGCGAACAGGGCTTTTTTCGGTATAATGACACACAGATAACAATTA
This sequence comes from Latilactobacillus sp. VITA-14, assembly GCF_046580785.1. NCBI lineage: Bacteria > Bacillati > Bacillota > Bacilli > Lactobacillales > Lactobacillaceae > Latilactobacillus > Latilactobacillus sp. VITA-14. Next base: position 147,523 of record NZ_JBJKTM010000001.1, on the reverse strand, counting down.
GAATGAGGCAGAACATGTTAGAATTTAAAACAACTGATCCAGAACAAACAATTGCGATTGCCAAACAGTTAGGCCAACAAGTCCAAGCCGGTGATGTCTTGTTGTTGGATGGTGATTTAGGCGCTGGTAAAACAACGTTTACGAAAGGCTTGGCAGCTGGTCTGGGAATTGACCGCTATATTAAGAGTCCGACATTTACGTTAATTCGTGAGTATCAAGACGGTCGGTTACCACTCTATCATATGGATGTGTATCGATTGGAAGAAACGGGCGCCAGTGATTTAGGCTTAGAAGAGTATTTCGATGGGGACGGGGTTTCGGTGGTTGAATGGAGTCAATTTATTGCTGAAGAACTACCGAGCGATTATTTGACGATTCATTTTAATAAGGATGTTAGCGATGATCAAGTTCGGACGTTAGTACTTGATCCGCACGGCGCTCACTACGAAGCATTGGTGCGTACTAGTTTTGCAGACTAGTGTAGTTGACATTCGGCCCGCGCAAGCAGCAGATGCGCGGGCTTATTTATGCTTTCTAAAGGCGGTCGCTAAAGAAACACCGTATGTTGCGTTACCAGCGGAGTTAGCCACTTTAACACCATTATTTACTGAATTTTTGATAGCAAGTATTCTTGAATCGCAACAAGATGTATTATTGCTTGCTTTTGATCAACAGCAAATTGTCGGGGCAATTCGTGTGAATAGTCCGACAGAACAGGGGCTAACACATATCAGTGAAGTTAGTATCGCTGTTTTAAAAGCGAAGTGGCATCGCGGAATTGGCTCTGATTTGATGGCGCACCTTTTAGCATCGGTTCGAGAAATAGGAAATCCGCGACGGCTTGAGTTAACAGTACAAGCCCGTAATCACCGTGCAATTGCACTTTACAAACGGTTTGGTTTTGTGACCGAAGCACAATTAGCAGCCGGATTTTATGCGCCAGAAACGGGCTATATTCCGGTTGTGCAAATGTGCCAATTAATGAATATGGATGAGGAGATTTAAGATGCAACAACAACGAGGACGCGGAATTTACTTAGCCGTATTAGGATCAATATTTTGGGGGATTCAAGGGCCAGTATCACAGTGGCTATTCACTGACACGGCAATTAAGCCAGAATGGCTAATGGGGGTTAAGATGGGGCTTTCAGGCCTATTTCTATTAGGTTATGCGCTCATTAAACAACCGAACGATGTTTTTACAGTGTGGCGTCAACCGCGGGACTTTACGCGGATGTTATTATTTGCAGTATTAGGGTTATCGGCCGTTCAGTATTTTTATTTTCTAACGATTCAAGCCAGCAATGCACCAACGACTACGATTTTACAACAGCTAGGCACCATCATGATCATCTTAATTAGCTTGGTGATTTATCGTAGAGCACCTAGCCGCGTTGAACTAATTGCAGTGACTGTCGCATTGTTGGGGACGTGGTTGTTAGTGACAAAAGGACAACTGACGCATTTGGCGATTTCACACGCGGCATTCGGACTTAGTTTATGCCTTGGCTTTTCCGGCGCTTTAAACACATTAATTCCGGTTAAGTTATTCCAAAAATATCCAACATTAGTGATTGTGGGCTGGGCGATGTTAATCGGTGGGGTGGTCTTCACATTTGTTCATCCATTTTGGGTCGGTGTTCCACCGTTGAATGTGGCAACAATCAGTAGTGTCTTATTCATTGCTTTGTTTGGGACCGCGCTCGCCAATCTTTGTTTCTTGGGGAGTTTACGGTATATCACACCGACAACGGCTGGTTTATTGAATACCTTTGAGCCATTAGCTGCAACTATCGGTACTGTTTTATTCTTGAAAACGAGTTTCAACACCTGGGAAGTCGTGGGTGGGATTCTTGTGATCAGTACGGTCTTTATCTTGAGTTTTGGTCAATCTAAGTCAAAATAAGTTAACACGATGAACCGAATTGTGGTATAATTAACAGCGGAAACAAAGCTCGTACATTAGTCAAAACAAATTAATGATTATGATGAAGTTGTTAATCTTGTCGAAGCCCTAATGACAATTTAGCTTTAATCCACCATTCGCTGAAAGAGCGGTTAGCCTGTCTGCATAGACAAGTTAACCGCTCTTTTTTTGTTAGCCGATTAATTTGGTGGCCGCTTTTAGCGGTTCAACGCCAAAATCGTTGGCTTCTTTAATCAGAATCTTGGCACAAGCGATACTATCAGCCAGTGCATTGTGGTGATTGTCAAGTGGAATCGCTAGGTTATCACACAAGGTGTTTAGCTTATGATTCTCAAATTGTGGATACAACCGCCGACTCGTCTTGAGAGTATCCAACGCTAAATAATGGGGTTCTGGAATGTCGTAGTGTTGGAGTGTACTTTTCAACACACCAATATCAAAATTCGCGTTGTGGGCGACCACTAACTTGTTTGGCGTAAAAAATGGTGCGATGTGCGGCCAGACTTGATTGAACTTGGGCGCTTGAGCCACATCGGCTTCATGAATGCCATGAATTTGCGTATTGCGACTGCTAAAATAAGTTTCAGGTTTAATTAACGTATAAAAACTATCAACGATTTGATCGTTGCGCACAACAACAAGGGCAAGTGAGCAAGCACTATGCCGTTGACCGTTGGCGGTTTCAAAATCCATTGCGACAAAATTCAATATTTTGAACCTCGCTTTTTATAAAGTTTGCTTATTTTAAGCGAATAAATCTTGCGTGTCAAGTTCGACGGGGCAGTGGTCGGAACCAAAAATTTTCGTGTGAATCTTGGCATCGACTAATTTAGGTTGGAGATCATTGGAAGTAATGAAATAATCAATGCGCCAGCCGGCATTATTGTCGCGGGCGTGGAATCGATAACTCCACCAAGAATAAATATCGGGTTGATCAGGATAGAAATAACGGAAGGTATCGGTGAAGCCGCGATTTAAGAGGGTTGTCATTTGCCCTCGTTCTTCATCTGAAAAGCCGGCGTTATGATGATTGGTCTTATCATTTTTCAGATCAATTGGTTCATGGGCAACGTTTAAATCACCGCAGAAAATGACGGGTTTTTGAGTCGATAAATCAGCGATATAAGTTTGAAAGGCATTCTCCCAACGCATGCGATAGTCTAATCGTTTCAACTTATCCTGTGAATTGGGTGTGTAGCAAGTGATTAAATAAAAAGTAGGGTATTCAAGTGTAATAACGCGTCCTTCTTGATCGTGTTCAGGTTGGCCGATACCATAAGTTGCAGTGAGCGGTTTATGCTTAGTGAAGATGGCAGTACCGGAATAGCCTTTTTTTTCAGCGTAATTAAAGTATTGATGATAACCTGGTAAATCTAATTCAACTTGGCCGGCTTGCATCTTAGTTTCTTGTAGACAGAAAAAATCGGCATCTAGTTGATTAAAAGTGGTCATAAAGTCTTTTTTTAAAACGGCGCGTAAGCCATTAACGTTCCAAGAAATAAATTTCATTGTCGATCCCTCATTTCTAAACTCCATTTTAACGGTCTAGTCAATAATACGCAAAAAAGTGTTGGCTGTTCAATTCAAGCCGTTTTTGTTAAACTAGGAGTAGATTATTTTTTGAGGGGAACGACAATTGTGACAAGTCAAGTTGAAGCATTTTTACAAGCAAACCAAGCAATCGAGATTCATCAAGCAGAACCATTGAGCTTATACACCTTTACCAAAACAGGTGGACCGGCAGATTTACTCGCACTCCCCAAATCTGTTGCAGAAGTGCGGCAATTAGTGGCCAGTGCCAATGAACTGACATTACCTATCACAATTATCGGTAATGCTAGTAATCTAATTGTTCGTGACGGTGGCATTAAAGGCTTAGTCATCATCTTAACGGCGATGAATCAGATTAAAGTTGAAGGTAACTTGGTGACCGCGCAAGCTGGAGCAGGGATTATTCAAACCTCTGAAGCAGCTTATAGCGGTAGTTTGACCGGCTTAGAATTTGCTGCCGGCATTCCTGGTAGTGTTGGCGGTGCGGTCTTTATGAACGCCGGCGCATATGGTGGCGAAATTAGTGATGTACTGACCCGCGTTGATGTTTTAATGCGCGATAATCAAGTACAGACGTTAACGGCCGCTGACTTAGACTTCAGTTACCGGCATAGTTTAATTCAAGATAACGGCAGTATTGTGTTGGTTGCCTATTTTGAAATGGCAACGGGTGTGGCACCAACAATTCGCGCCCGGATGGATGAGGTCAACGCTTTGCGGGCTGCCAAACAGCCGCTAGAATATCCCTCATGTGGGAGTGTCTTTAAACGACCAGTCGGTCATTTTGTCGGACCGTTGATTCAAAAAGCGGGCTTGCAAGGACATCAAATTGGGGGCGCACAAGTTTCTAAAAAACATGCCGGGTTCATCGTGAATATTGATCACGCAACGGCAACGGATTATTTGACGTTGATCGAATACATTCAAAAAACGATCTGGGCGAAGTTTAATGTGCGCTTAGAACCAGAAGTCCGGATTATTGGGCAACATAAGCAAGGTTAAATCAATGATGAAAAGCTATGGTAAAAGATGATTTTATCAGGGCTTTTTTATAAGGATGAGCGTTTTAAAAAGAAAGGGTGTTGGGATGGCAATTATTGAAGCTGTTATTTTGTTAATTACGTTGGTGATTATTGCCAATATCATCGGGCATTATTTGCCAAATTTACCGGTTAGTTTAATTGAGATCGGGTTGGGATTAATGGTGGCGTTAGTCTTTACCGTCAAGATTCCACTAAAAACAGATTGGTTCATGTTGGTGTTTGTTGCACCATTATTGTTTAACGATGGCCGTCGTTTTCCTAAGAAGGAACTATGGGCGTTGCGCGGACCAATTATTGGGAATGCGATTTTCCTCGTCTTTGCAACGACGTTAATTGGCGGCTTGGCCATTCATTGGTTAGTCCCGGCGTTACCGCTGGCTGCAAGTTTTGCGTTAGCGGCAATCTTGTCGCCAACGGATCCGGTGGCGGTACAATCGATTTCAGAACAGGCCGATTTACCGCCCCGGGTTTTGCACTTAGTGAGTGGTGAAAGTTTAATTAACGATGCCAGTGGCTTGATTAGCTTTAAATATGGGATTGCTGCCGCTGTTACCGGCTATTTCTCATGGCAACAAGCCGCGGGCGATTTTCTGTATATTAGTATTGTTGGCGCACTAGCGGGGATGATTATCATGTTAATCATTCATTTTATTCGCCTATTTATGCTACAACAAGGCTTTGAAGATGTGATGTTCCATACGATTTTACAGTTGGTGACACCGTTTATCATCTATCTAATTGTTGAAGATCTATTCCACGCATCCGGTGTGATTGCGGTGGTGGTAGCTGGGATCATCAGTCATTCATCACGGAATATCTTCCTCGATTTTTTACCGGAGTTGAAGTTAGTGACTGAACAAACTTGGTCAATCAGTGTTTACTTATTAAACGGGATTGTCTTTTTAATTTTAGGGATTGAATTACCTGTCGCTATGCATAATACCGTGCATAATCCGCTGATTAATACGAGTGAAGAAATTCTCCTCGTCTTAGCGGTTTGGTTGATTCTGGTGATTGTGCGGGGACTCTGGACACTAGCTTACTTGCTCTACACCAACCAGACGAATCCCAAAACATTCCGCGAAAACATTAAAATTGCGGTGCTCTCTGGACTTTCTGGGGTTCGTGGAGCGATTACGATGGCCGGGGTATTATCGGTGCCAACTGTTTTAGCGGATGGTTCACCGTTTCCTCAACGCGGCTTAATGCTCTTTATTGCGGCCGGCGTGATTATTGTCAGTCTGGTGATGGCCGTTGTCCTAATTCCTAAGCTGACAAAAGTCAAAGCACCAATCGAGATGCGAGGGATGCAACGAGATCTTGAAGCCGAAGCAGCCGCAGCAGCCGCAGAAGATGAAGCAGCTGCTGATTTATTGGATGAAACAAACGCTAAGATTTACATGTACAAAGTAGCAGCGAGCATGGTCGAATCCCAACGGCATATTGATAATAACCGGGCTGCTTTAGATTTATTGGCAGAGTATCAGTTGATGATCCGCCGGTTGGAGAGTCAACAAAGCGAAGCAAGCACAAGTGACGAACTACCACCGTTAATTGCTGAAGAGTTGATTTTGCGACAAGTGGCATTTGACGGAGAACGTCAGAAGTTAGAGTCGTTATGGGCTGAAAAGGCCATTAGTGCTAAAAGCTATCGGCATGGTAAACGTAAGTTGCGGCAAAAACAAGTAATGTTATCGGTTATTGGGACGAGTTTTAATTGGCATCATGTGCAACTACAAGTCTATCGTGCTTGGTCAATCAGCAAACGCTTTTTGACGCATCTCTGGCCGCGGCATACCAAATCACCAAGTGAAACCGAGTGGCAATTGACTGAACGTGAAATGGCTAAGGCGGGAATTAAACAATTGTCGTATTTCCTAAAACAGCCTGAAAATCGCCAACGTCATTATAATCGTCAGGTTATTTATCAAATTATTGTGCGGTATCGGAATCAGATTGAAAACATGAAAAATGGGGGGCGGAGTAAGACCGCTATCTATGAACGTCAATTACAAAAATTAAGAATCAAAGCGCTCACGAGTGAACGAGTGGCGATTCAAGAGTTATTGGAACAACATAAAATTTCATGGCAACTTGCAGATGAATTACGCAAAAACATTAACTATTCCGAAAATGCACTGATTTTAGCACGAACGGATACTGAATAGATTCAAAAAAGCCCCACGCACTCATTTTAAATTGAGTGCGTGGGGCTTTTTTTGATGGTTAGAATAAGTGGCGGCGGCGGTAGTATTTGTAGCTGTAATAACCACCAATTGCAAAGCCGGCGCTGATTAGTGAAATCGTCAAACCCCAATAGAAATAAGGTGGCCAGTATTTAAGGGTAACGGTATGGTGACCTTTTTTCAGCGGGATGGCGATGAAGTTCTTCAAGCCGCGTTTGATTTTAACCGGATGGCCGTCAACCGTTGCATGCCAACCAGCAGCATAGGGGACGGTTGTCATGAGGACTTGGTTTTGTTGAGGAATGGTGATCGTTCCTTTGATGGTTGCGTTTGAGAAAGTATTCAGTTTCAATGCATGTGCACGAAGTTGCTGCGTTAGGTGCGTCAATGCTTGATAATTCAAACTATATAAATTAATATTTTGGAGCCAAGTTTCCTTTTTAGAAAAGCTAAGGTCAACGGTTTGTTGTTGGCCGATTGCGTTACTTGTTAGGTTTAAGACGACAGTATCGCGGAAAGTATCGTATTGTTGTAGCGTGTGACCGTTTAATGAGACCTGAACCGCATTTTTTTCGAGGTTTGAGCCTAATGTGAGGTAATAGGGATCACTCGTAGTGGGTGTGAAGGTATAGATGACGTGAGCTGGATTCTTCGGATCAACCCGGAGGAAAGTTTCGTTGAGTTTTGGTTTTTGTTTAGCATTCTTGTAAGTGACAGTATTGAAAAATTGAAGTGTGAAGAGTGGCTGTTCTGTCGCTGAATTGACTAAGTCTGCCGCAATCTGGTTCTGTTCAAGGATGGGATAATTGGCAACCACATGATGTTTAAGCACTTTTTCAGAGGCCGCAAAGCCTAAATCAAGTGCGTTGGGGTTTTGATAAATTGCAATTTGATCTTTTTTTTTGAGTAAGTTATAACGTGCTAAGTCCGGCTTATTCGTACTGAGTGGAATTGTTGCTTGCCCACTAGTATTGTTAAGGTAGTAGCGATAACCTAATAACGCATCGGTGAACAGGGTCTGATTAGTATCGGCAACGGCGCCATCGCCAGCTGGTTCGCCAATGCTGCCCATGAATTTCGGATAGCTCGGTTCGAGCATCGAATTAAAATGAGATCCGCCGAAATAATCAGCTTGCATCGGGTCATTTTTTGTCCGCATAAAGGTTTTGCCAATTCGTTGAAACGCAGTTTTATTTGGAATTGCGCTAATGGCTGATTGTAAATGAGCTGTATAATCTGCGTAATCTTTTTGTGAGACATAGCTAATTTGATTAAGACTCATTGTCGCGTTGGTGACCATCTCACCACCGACGCATAGAACTAAGAGCAAAGGATAATAGCGCTTGAGCGGCTTTTTCAGGAGTAAAAGCAAGCATGTCATCAGTAAGAAAGCGATGCTTAAGTTAATCTGATTAGGACTTAGCGCGGTGAAGCTCTTGAGATGTTTGGCAGTATAATCAAAAGCCGCCATCAACATTAAAAACGGCAATAAGAGTTGATACCAACTAAATCGGGGGTGCTGGTGGAGCCGTTGAACCGCGAGCACGATTAGCCAAAAGCTAACCACATATGAAAAGCGGTAAGGATACCAAACTGGAAATTGCATGCCGTGCCATAATAAATCAAGGGGTTCATAACACATTGAAACACCTAAGAAAATGGTGACTAATAAGGCAACTAACCGTTCTTGCCAGGCAATCTTGCGTGTTCCAAAATACAAGATGGCACAAATCAATACGAGACTGCCGACGAATATATTCGGTTCGCCTTTTGGCATTTGGTCGAAGTTAAAATCGCCAATCACAAGTTTAGAAAGCATCTTAAGCGGATTATATTCGAACTTCCAATGAATCTTTTGAATGGTGTACTGCCCTTTGCTCTGCGTCAATTGGAAAAAAGTTGGCAATAGGAGCCAGGCTGAGAGTAAGCCGGCCAAGAGTGAGCCACTGATGAAGCGGGCAGCGCGTTGCCATAGATGGCGCCAAGTTTGCCAATAATGAGCACAAGCCCACGCAAAATAAGCAATGACAAACAGGCAAACCATATAGCCCATATAATAGTTACTCATTAAGAGTGCGGCAAGACTCAATGGATAAAGCCAAAAGTGACGGCCTGTAAAGAGCCGGTCGATGCCTAAGACAACTAGTGGAAGCCAGACGAGTGCATCCAACCACATAACGTTAAACTGGTTGGCAATTGCAAACCCGGATAAGGCGTAGACAACACTAAGTGTCGGTAACCACCAGCTATGGAGTAGTTTGTTAGATTTTAAGTAGTACGCAAAGCTAAGACCACTGGCGCCTGTTTTGAAAAGGACAAGCAGCCAAACACCAAAACTCAACCAAGTTCCTGGTGTCAATAGGACGATTAGATTGAATGGACTCATCAAATAGTAAGCCCAGACCCCAAGCATGTCGCCCCCTAAGCCCTTAGCAAAGGAATAAAAAAAAGTTTCGGGATGGTGCAATAGCGTACTTCTGAAAAAAGCGTAAAAATCGATGTATTGTTGGCCTAGATCAACAGTCAGGATTGTTTGCCCTCCAAAAGGGAACACTTGTCGAAGTAGTCCGTAGATAAATAAAATGCCAAATGGTAGTAAGAAACTAAGGCCTAATGTATAATGACGACGTGCAAAAGCGTAAAATCGACTCACGGTAATCCTCCAATTAATAAAAAAATCTAAAAATTAGGTTGCTAGTCCGTTTTTAACTGAGAAAAGCTGTAAAATATAACCAGTTAATGACTATGCTTAAGCATACCATAATCTCGTTTGAATTTAGAGATTTGGCATAGCTTGTTTAAGATAATTTTGCTAAACTTAAACAATACAGCACAAAATCGCTCAAAAGGTCGCTTGGCGACTTTTTGAAGCATAGAGCGGCGCCATCTTTTACTAGAGCGGCGCTAAATAAGGAGTATCTGACCGTCTGTGAAAATCATTAAGAGAAAAAACAAACAAAATCGTGAAAAATCACTGATTCCATTCCGCTTAAATTTCCTATTATTCGTTGTCTTCGCGTTATTTGCCGCGTTGATTATGCAATTGGGACGCCTGCAAGTGATGGAGGGCGCTAATTTTCAAGCGATGGTCAACAGTACTGATAAGAAAATCGTTACAGGTAACGTGCCTCGAGGGATGATTCTGGATTTAAAGGGCCGTGTCTTAGTTGGGAATACTGCTAAACCGGCGATTACTTATACGAAGAATATGAATGTCTTGGCAGACAAAATGTATGCAGAGGCCAATAAGTTAACCCAATATTTAACGGTCCCGACGGATAAGTTAACTGAACGTGATCAGATTGATTACTACCTCAGTAACCCCAAGAATCTTAAAAAATGGAACGCAAAACTGCCTAAATCTGCGAAGGTTGCCAGTGATGGTTCTGAGTTGCCAGAAAAGAAGGTTTATCAATCAACAATCGAATTGGTTAAAAAGTCGTTTAAAGGGTTAAACGAGCAACAAAAACAAGCCGCTGCGATTTTCAAAATTATGAGTGGGGCTTATCAATTATCGACAGTTTATATTAAAAATACGGATGTGACTGATAAGGAAATTGCTGAAATCAGTGAACATCTAACGAGTTTGCCAGGGATTAATGTCAGCACCGATTGGGAACGGGCTTATCCTAATGGCGATTCAATGCGCAGTATTATTGGACATGTTTCAACTGAAGAGCAAGGGTTACCAGAAGATGGCGTCAACTCCTTGCTAGCACAGGGCTATTCGCGTAATGATCGCGTTGGGACCAGTTATTTAGAAAAGCAATACGAAAGTGTCTTGCATGGTTCTAAGTCGCAATCACAAGTTGAAGTTGGTGCGAATAATCAGATTCTCTCAAGTAATGTCTTATTTAAAGGGCAAAAAGGGAGTAATTTAAATTTAACAATTGACCAAGCTTATCAAACGCAAGTGGAAGCGGCTTTGAAGAAAGTCTATGATCAGGCAAAAGCAGCGGGAGCCACTCAGTATTCTGATGGTGCCTATGCCGTGGCGATGAATCCGAAAACAGGTGCTATTTTAGCAATGGCTGGCGAATCCAACGATCGTAAGTCAGGTGAAATTGCCGATGATGCGCTCGGGGTGATTAATCACACCTTCGTCATGGGGTCTGCTATTAAAGGGGCGACCGTTATGGGGGGCTTAATGGATGGTGTGATTACGCCAACCAATAATACCTTACCGGATACACCAATCTATTTAAGAGGAACGCCGGTTAAGAAATCTGTTTACCCAGTTGGGACGTTTGGATCATTGAACGCTGAATCAGCGTTGGAAGTTTCTTCTAATATTTACATGATGCAATTAGCGATGTTAGAAGGGCATGCCAAATATGTACCCAATTCTTCGTTAACGATGGATTCAGATATCTTTACGAAGATGCGTGGCTACTTCAGTCAATTTGGCTTAGGACAAAAGACTGGGATTGATTTGCCAGGTGAAGCCACCGGGATCGAAGGGCCAACCGTCAATGAATATGGCGAGCCAGCCAATGGTTCATTACTTGATTTATCTTATGGTAACTACGATGCCTACACCTTAATTCAATTGGCACAATACATTTCAACCATCGCAAACGGTGGTCAACGAATGAAACCATACCTTGTGGATTCGATTCAACAAACTGGTAATGATGGGTCAGCTGGCCAAGTTGGTACCAAGACCACGCCGACAGTGCTTAGCACAGTTGATGCGCCCGAAAGTTACTTTAATGTCGTTAAAAAAGGGATGTACAACGTTGTCAATGGGACCAACGCTTGGGGGACAGCACACACCTTGAAAGATATTAAACCAACGCTTGGCGCTAAAACCGGGACGGCACAATCATTTGCCCGTGAAGATCCAAACGATTCGACAAGTAAGCAAGTCGAAACCGTTACTTCTAGTTTGGTTGGCTTTGCTCCATACGATAATCCGCAAGTGGCAATCGCCATTGTGTTCCCGAACTTAAACTCTGATAAAGGGCACTACAATACGTTACTAGCCCGTGAAATGATTACGAGTTTCTATAAATTAAATAACATTACTGAATGAAATATTCCAAAATAACCTTTTCAGATACCATAAAAAATGGTATGATACTAAGAGTCTAAGAATTAAACAGTTTTTTAGAAATTTACTTACAGCTTGGAGGCTATATCAATGCGTGTTCACATTACAATGGAATGTACAGAATGTCACGAACGTAGTTACTTATCAAACAAAAATAAACGTAACAATCCAGATCGCTTGGAATTAAAGAAATATTGCCCACGCGAACGCAAAGTAACTTTACACCGCGAAACTAAATAATAGTGACGCACATCAAAAGTCGGGGCGCTTCGCGCTCGGGCTTTTTTTTGTTAAGGAGGCTTTTGAATGCGGACTAAAAAGCAAATTCGGCAACAACAAATTGCGGCATTACAAACGCTTGCGCAGACGCCTGCGCTTAAACATGCCCAAGAAGCACAACTTTTGGAATTGTTAATGGCAACCGAGGTGTTTCAAAAGGCAACAATCATCGGTGTCACGTTGAGTCAGCCAATTGAAATGGCGACCCAGCCGGTAATTGATGCCATTCGTTTGGCCGGTAAAGAAGTTGTAGTGCCCAAGACATTGCCAGAGCGACAAATGGCTTTTTACCCGTTAACGGCAACCACTGAATTAACAACGAGTTCCTATGGTGCTTTAGAACCAGTGGTTACAGCTGGTAGCCAGGTGTTAATCCCTGATTTAATGATTGTGCCGGGACTAGCATTTAGTCCAGAAGGTTGGCGGGTTGGTTTTGGTGGCGGTTATTATGATCGTTATCTTGCCAAATATCCAATGCCAACTGTTGCACTAGCGCTTAAACCACAACAACGAAGTGCTGATTGGGCCATTGATGAATTCGATATCCAACTCGATCAGGTTCTTCAGGTCTAAAGGAGAAAAGATGACTAATTTTAAAGAACGTTGGCAAGACGCACCGATTGTGGTGTATGCCTTGATGTTACTAACGATTTTGATGTTTGCAATGATGTTTTTGAATCCGGTTGTATGGTTGAACGGCTTTACATCGGTTAACATGCTAATGAATGGCCGGATTATTGGGTTTATGATGGCATCTGTCAATCATGGCCGGTTTATGAATCTCTTCGTAGATTTGGTTATTTTGTTTTTTGTTGGTGGACAACTTGAACGATTATTAGGACACTGGCGCCTATTAGCTATCTATATACTGAGCAGTTTGGCGAGTTTGTTTACAACGGGCGCTTTTTTTGGTCTCGATACACCAACCGTGACTGCTGGAACAGCTATCTTAGGGCTATTCGGTGGCTTCTTGATGTTAGGTGATGCCTTTAAAGAAGAATCCGTGCTAGGACAAGTGGCACGCCAGTATTGGCTGTTTTTATTTTTAACAATCGGATTACAATTTATTGTCGATCACAATGCATTGTACGCAATGGTAGGTGGGGTACTTGGCGGCTTTTTAAGTAGTATGGCGCTGGGTGCACCCAAAGTGGGTAAGATTAACCCGCTGAACCGTGTGGTGAGTGGGTTAATTTATGTTGCAACGATGATTTTATTTGGTTTTCTGGGTATGAATCATTAATCAATTTATGTATAATGTTAAAGGTGAAGTTGATGAGAACTCTATATGATGTACAACAACTTTTAAAACAATTTGGCGTTTACGTCCATCTTGGTAAACGACTTTGGGATATCGAGCTCACCAGTATCGAATTACGGCACGTTTATGATGCGGGGTTAATCGATGGCAAAGTGTATCGTGATGCTAAGATGGTTTTAGTGCGTGAACATCGGTTGGAGAAAAATGAAGCGTTTAATCACAATTTATTGGAGGAGAAGTTTAAATGACAGACAAGAAGTTAATCGGCGTTGATTTAGGCGGGACAACTGCTAAATTTGCAATTATGACAATGGATGGCGAAATCCAACAACGCTGGAGTATCGATACGGATATTTTAGATGAAGGTAGCCACATTACACCGGATATCATTGAATCGATTAATCATCATTTAGATTTATATAACATGACACCTGCTGATTTCATCGGGATTGGTATGGGCACACCTGGTAGTGTTAACAGTAAAGAAGGGACCGTTATTGGTGCTTACAACTTAAACTGGAAGACAACCCAATACTTACGTCGCGATATCGAAGCTGGCACACACATGAAGCTTGCAATTGATAATGATGCCAACGTTGCTGCTTTAGGTGAACGTTGGAAGGGTGCTGGTGAAAACCAACCCGATGTTGCTTTTGTCACACTTGGCACTGGAGTTGGCGGCGGGATCGTTGCTGATGGCCATTTATTACACGGTGTTGCTGGTTCTGCAGGTGAATTAGGCCACGTAACAGTTGAACCACATGGTTATGAATGTACGTGTGGCAAACAAGGTTGTTTAGAAACTTATGCTTCAGCAACCGGTGTTGTGCGCGTTGCACGTGACATGGCTGAAGAATACGCTGGTAATTCAAAATTAAAGACAATGTTGGATGATGGTGAAGAAATCAGCTCTAAATTAGTTTTTGACATGGCTAAAGAATCAGATGCATTGGCTGTTAAGGTTGTTGATCGTGTTTCTTACTACCTTGGTTTAGCATTAGCTAACGTTGGGAACATGTTGAATCCCGCTTACATCGTTATCGGTGGTGGTGTTTCAGCTGCTGGGGAATTTTTACGTAAACAAGTTGAAGCTTACTTTGAAGAATTTACATTCCCAAATGTTAAAAATACGACTAAGATTCGTTTAGCAAACTTAGGAAACGTAGCCGGTGTTATCGGGGCTGCTTCACTTGCACTTCAATTTGATCAACAATAATTTGTTATAAGGGAGTCTTATCGATGCTTGTATTAGGGACAATTAATGTATGGGTAGTAATTAATATTATTCTGATCGCCATTTTACTTTGGTTCTTGGGCGATTGGGCATATTATCAAATTCAACGCAAACGCTTAGGCGGCGAATTAACGGAAGCGGCGTTTGAAGAAACAATGCGCAAGGCCCAAATTGTCGACTTACGGGATAAAAAAGATTTTGATGCAGGCCACATTTTAGGCGCCCGCAACTTACCTTATCCAATGTTGAAACAAAATATGGGTGAACTACGGATGGACTTACCAGTCTACTTATATGATGCAGGCATTACGCTCAGTATCCGAGCAGCACTGAAGTTAAGAAAAGCCGGTTTCACCGACATTAAATGGTTGAAAAAGGGTTATGCTGGTTGGACCGGCAAAACAAAGCGTAAAAAGAAATTAAATTAAACCAAAAAAGCCCAAGAGTTACTAGCGAAAAAACTAGTCAACTGTTGGGCTTTTTATAGAGTGCGTTCAAACCGGTCATGTTCTGAGGATTAGCAAAATTGGCCAAACAAATGGCGAAGCTGTTTGTTTGGCTAATTAGGCTAAACGCAGGAACATGGTTTGAAAAGCACGTTTCAAAACAGAGTGCGTTTAAAGCGGTTTGACTCTGAGCATTAGCATAGTGTTGTTAATGACCGACAAAGTCGGTCGTTTGCAATACGAAGCTAATCCCAAGAGTCAGCTTTAAAAAGCACGTTTCCATAAAAAAGTCCGTCGCCAATCAGGCAACGGACGCAGTCTTTTCAAAGCGCTTAGCCTTGGTGAGCTGAATGGCTCTTACGGTTAGCACGTCGACGACTTTCTTCAATTTGATTTTCTTTTTCTTCGATTGGATCAACGACGGTCTTCTTAAATGCCAAGAGTGAACCGGCAATCGCGCCGACTGTTGAAACGGTTCCGATTACGAAACCTTTTAGAAATTTATGTTTCATAGGTAAAGCCTCCTCAAGTCTCAATTCATTCAAGTACAACTTTATTATCGCGTATTTAAGCGCGAATAGCTAGTAAAATACGTTAATTAATGTGGTGAAAATATGGAAAAAGAAAAGCTAATCGTCATTGTTGGTCCGACAGGCGTTGGTAAAACAGCGTTAAGTCTACAACTCGCACAACAGTTGCAAGGTGAGATTATTTCCGGGGATGCGATGCAGGTTTATCGCCAGTTAGACATCGGTACGGCCAAAGTCACACCAAAAGAGCAGGCGCTTGCGCCGCACCACTTAATTGATGTGGCGGATATCGATCAACGCTTCACTGCCTTTGACTTTCAACAGCAAGGACAACAACTCGTCACTGAAATCGTCGGCCGGCAACACATGCCCTTGGTTGTTGGTGGAACGGGACTTTATTTGCAGGCGTTACTGTACGATATGACCCTGGGTAGTGCGCAAGATGCGGAACAGAATTTTACGATTCGTCAAAAATGGCAAACTTTTTTGGATCAGCATTCTGAAGAAGCTTTGTGGCAGACGCTTAATCAAATTGATCCGCAAGCAGCCGCTAAAATTCCGAGTGCGAATCCACGGCGTGTGGTTCGCGCATTAGAGGTTTATGAAACAACGGGAACTTTGTTTTCACAACAAAAGCCAAAAGAATTACGTTATGATACGTTTATTATTGGATTGAATTGTGACCGTGCATTATTATACAAGCGAATCAACCAGCGGGTGGATCAAATGATCGATGCTGGACTTTTAGAAGAAGCGCGGTTGGCTTATGCACATCGTGAAACGAGTCCGCAAGCCGTGCGGGGGATTGGGTATAAAGAGTTCTTCCCATACTTTGATAGTGACTGTTCATTAGACGTGGCAATTGCTCAAGTAAAACAAAATTCACGGCACTACGCAAAACGACAACTAACGTGGTTTAGAAACCAGATTCCGGTCAATTGGTACAATCTGGTTGAACAACCTGAAGCCGATTTGGCTCGGATTCAAACCGATTTACAACAATGGTTACAGCAATAATAGAAATGGAGTGGTTAAAAAATGGATTGGCAAGCAAACTTAGCACCAGAATTACAAGCTAAAATCGCGGCAGTTGATACGCAAATCGCACCGCGTTTACAAGCACTGGATGAACAAATCATCAATAATCAAGCAAAGGTGCTCGAAGCGTTTCAAGCAGAAAATATTTCTGAATCGCATTTAAACGGGACAACCGGTTACGGCAACGATGATCAAGGACGCGATAAGTTAGAGGCCGTCTATAGTCACGTTTTCAAAACTGAAGATGCGCTTGTGCGGCCGCAATTGGTTTCCGGCACACACGCGATTGGAACGGCCTTATTGGGGATGTTGCGGCCTGGCGATGATCTTTTATATCTTACGGGCGAACCATATGATACGTTGCAAGAAGTCATCGGGATGGCCGGTAACGGGATTGGTTCACTAAAAGAATTCCAAATTGGATTCGATTTTGTGCCATTATTAGCTGATGGTGCCGTGGATTTTGAAACGGCCCGGACCAAAATTACAGCTAAGACAAAAGTGGTCGCTATCCAACGTTCACGTGGCTATGCTGATCGCGATAGTTTCACGGTTGATAAAATCAAGGAAATGATTGCCTTTGTCAAAAACATTAACCCTGAATTGATTGTCTTTGTCGATAATGCTTACGGTGAATTCTCTGAAACAACGGAACCAACAGAATTCGGGGCCGACGTAATGGCCGGTTCTTTAATCAAAAATGCTGGTGGTGGGATTGCGCAAACGGGTGGTTACATCGTCGGGACTGAAAAATTAATCGAAATGATTGGTTATCGCCTGACTGTGCCAGGTGTTGGTGCCAGTGAAGGCGCCACACAAGGCAATCTGCAATTGATGTTTGAAGGTTTCTTCTTAGCACCAAGTGTGACTGGTAATGCGATTAAAGGGGCTGTTTTTGAAGCAGCGCTTTTGGAGCAAATGGGCTTGAGTGTCTCACCTAAATGGGATGCCCCTAGAACAGACTTGATCCAAACGGTGAACTTCGGTAATCCGGATGATATGGTTAAGTTCGCTGGTTGTGTTCAAGCGCAATCACCAATCGATTCATTTGTGACCCCCATTCCAAGTGATTTTGCCGGTTACGAAGATCAAATCGTAATGGCTGCCGGGACCTTTATCCAAGGTGCCAGCATCGAATTTTCAGCAGACGGCCCATTGCGCGCCCCATATACACTTTACTTACAAGGTGGGTTAACTTACGCGCACGTTAAACTCGCGATTAGTCGGGCAGTCCAAACAACCTTCTTTGAAAAATAAATGCCAAGCGGTCAATCAAATTCGCGTTTGATTGACCGCTTTTTTTGTGCGTTAAGCATGGTATGATAAGGGTGCAACGAATCGTAGCGGTCGGTTTTAAGAGATGCTTTGGATTGTTGCTAGTATAAATGTGTCATTCTCGCTACGGTAAGTCTTGGAGGTGGTTAGATGTTAATTGGTCAACAATTAAAACAATTTCGTTTGGATGCGAACTACTCTCAACAGACACTCGCAGAGCAGATTAATGTGTCATGACAAGTCATTTCTAAATGGGAGACGGATAAAAGTGCACCAGACTTGAATACATTGGTTGTTCTTGCCAAATTGTATAATGTAAGTTTGAATACTTTGCTCGGGGTTGAAACGGTCACTAAACCGAATTCATTCTTTTGTCCGATTTAGGACGGATTATGCAACAACCCGAACAACACTATGTGGATTTAGCACAACAGTTCAGTGCCACTTTGACGGATGTAACTGTTACTAGTGATGGCCAAACAATGCCAGCGAATTGGTGGCAAGCACGGAGTCCTTATTTAATTGTATTAGAACCGCGCCAAATTTGTTTAAAGCAGACAGATGTTTTAAAAGTCATGCCCGCAAAAGTTGTTAAGCAACTTGCGACAACGGAAATTCGAACAATTCATTATGCGGTCATGCAGACTGCTGGACCATCAACCGTTGGCGGGTTACAAGGTATCGGGCACGCTTATCGGGCCATCGTGACGGTTGATACAAAGCAATCCGTAGCACCATACTATATTACCAACCAGGATTTTCTTCAGTTGGCAAAAGTTCTGAAAGCTTATGCACAACAGGAACACGTTCAATTTGATGATCAGATGGCTTTGCTGCCTTATTTTATGACGCATGACACAACTGACTGCTTTAATTATTTAGAGGTACATTACAGCGAATTAGCGGAAAAAGTTGGGTTTCCAGCAGAAAGCGCAGGACAGGCGGTTTATCGATGGTAGATGAAACAGCAAAAAACAACTTTGAAACGGCGACAGATGGGGTTCAGGCTTATCACAATTATTTTGGCACGCCAACGCACGATGATCGTATTTGGTTTGAACTCTTAACAGTTGGGGTCTTCCAAGTGGGGTTGAGCTGGAAAGTAGCTGCAAGTAAAATACCAGTTCTGCGACAACAAATGGTTGGGATGGTGATTGATCAAGTCGCACAATTTGATGAAATGGATGTTGAACGCCTGCAAAAAGAACCAGATATGATTCGTAATACGCGTAAGATTCGGGCAACGATTCAAAATGCGCGGGCAATTCAAGCCATCCAAACTGAATATGGCAGTTTTTCAGCGTATTTGTGGGCATTTGTTGATGGTCAGCCGCAATTGCTTGATTCACAAATGGCTGGCGTGTCCGATAAATCAGCGCCGATCAGTACGCAACTTGCGAAAGAGTTAAAGAAGCGCCAGTTTAAATTCGTTGGACCGGTGGTAACGCATTTGTTTATGCTTGCAGGTGGTTTGATTCAAATCAGCGATGAAGACTAATGCCTAAAAGGTAAACCAAATTGGTTTACCTTTTTTTGTTGGCTGATGTTAGAAAATCTGACATCAAATGTTGACCGTTTGAAAGGCGACTGGTAAGATAAAACGCAAGTGAGGTGAAATGGATGGCTGAAAAACACTTAAGGCGCAACTTAGCAGTTTTGCCAATTGGTACGGTAATGAAATTGACGGGACAAACTGCGCGTCAAATTCGTTATTATGAAGCACAGGCGCTTGTTTTTCCTGAACGGACAACGGGCCATCAACGGTTGTTTTCGTTGAACGATGTTGATCGTTTGTTGGAAATCAAGGATTACCTAGCTGAAGGCACCACGATGGCGCAGATTCGCCAGATCTATCAGAAGAAGGCGGATCGGCAGCGTGATAAACAATTATCAGACGAAAAAGCGCGACGGTTATTGGCCAATGAATTATTATCGGTCGGCGGCTTAGTTGGACAACAGTCAACCATTTCACAATCATCTAAATTATATTAAGGGGCGACGGATTAATGGCACGTAAAGTATTGACAGCAGAAGCAATCAAGCAATTAGTGGATCAAGAAAACGTTAAGTTCTTACGTTTAATGTTTACGGATATCAACGGGATTATCAAGAATGTGGAAGTACCAATTAGTCAATTAGATAAAGTTTTAAGTAACAAAATGATGTTTGACGGTTCTTCAATCGACGGTTTTGTCCGGATTGAAGAAAGTGATATGTATTTGCGGCCTGATTTAAGTACATGGCTCATTTTCCCATGGGAAGCGGAACATGGAAAAGTCGCGCGGTTAATCTGTTCTGTCTATACCGCAGATGGAGAACCATTCTTAGGCGATCCACGGAATAATTTGAAGAAATTAGTGCGCGAAATGCAAGATAAAGGGTTCAAAGACTTTAACATTGGACCGGAACCAGAATTTTTCCTCTTTAAATTAGATGAATACGGCAAACCAACGTTGAAACTCAACGACCAAGGCGGCTACTTTGATTTTGCCCCCGTTGATTTAGGCGAAAACTGTCGGCGTGATATTGTTTTGGAACTTGAAAAGATGGGCTTTGAAGTTGAAGCCAGTCATCACGAAGTCGCACCCGGACAACACGAAATCGATTTTAAATACGCTGATGCAGTCGATGCAGCGGATAACATCCAAACCTTTAAATTAGTCGTTAAAACAATCGCTCGGAAACATGGATTACATGCAACCTTCATGCCAAAACCATTACACGGTGTCAACGGCTCTGGGATGCACATTAATATGTCACTCTTTAATCAAGATGGTACGAATGCCTTCTACGATGAAAAAGGTACAGAACAACTTTCCGAAACGGCTTATCATTTCTTAGCTGGCTTATTGCAACACGCACGCGCCATCACGGCAATCAACAACCCAACAGTTAATTCTTACAAACGATTAGTCCCTGGTTTTGAGGCACCGGTTTATGTTGCATGGTCTGGTCATAACCGGTCACCATTGATTCGGGTCCCACAATCACGCGGGTTATCAACGCGTCTCGAACTACGGAGTGTTGATCCAAGTGCCAATCCTTATTTAGCAATCGGGTCGATTTTGGCAGCCGGTTTATCTGGCTTAGATCAAGGGCTCTTGCCTGATGCTGGTGTGGATCGCAACATCTATAGCATGGACGAAACAGAACGGAAGGAAAATCACATCACTGACCTACCATCCACATTGCACAATGCATTGAAGGAACTAGCCAAGGATGAGATTATCAAAGATTCAATGGGACCTTATCTCTACCAGAGCTTCATGGATTCTAAATCATTGGAATGGGCAGCTTATCGTCAACAAGTTTCCGAATGGGAACGCGAACAATATTTGGAACTCTATTAGTCGCAATTTACGCCATGTTTTTGTACAATTAAACTTTAGAAATAGAAAGTTGGCAGAGTATGAAAACATTGGTGATTATCAGCCATCCCGAAATTGAGACGTCGATGGTCCAAAACTTTTTAAAAGCGAGTGCAGCACCACTGGAAGCCATCACTTGGCACCACTTAGATGCGCTTGAGACGTTAGATGTGGCTGCTGAACAAGCATTATTACGCAACCATGAGCGGATTATTTTTCAATTTCCGCTCTATTGGTATGCTGCTCCAGCGAGCTTAAAAATGTGGTTGGACACCGTTTTAACGGGGCAATTTGCCTTTAATGGCCGCCAACCATTAGCCGGGAAAACACTCGGGGTTGTCGTTTCAACTGGTACGGCGGCTAAACATTTTCAAGCTGGCGGCAGTGAACAAGCAACGCTGTCTGAAATTTTGCGCCCATATGAATTGGTGGCTCGTAAGCTAGGGATGACCTATTTACCACCACTTGCGATTCATCAATTGGGTTATTGGCAAGAAACTGATAAACAATGCTTGGTCATCGATTATCAACGGTATTTGACGCAATCCGAGTTCAATTTTGATCAGCAATTAGCGTGGTTTGAAGCGATGCTGACTAAAAAGGCTGCTGAAGCCACATCGCCTGAAGCGCAACAACGTTTAATGCTTTTAAGCGAACAATTCGCCGACAAACGATCGGAATTAACCGATTTGAATTGGCAAGTCCAACTGATTCGCGAAGAAGAGGGGGAAGGCTAATGGATTGGTTAACAGAACAAATTCAACTACAAAAAGAACAAGCCACAACGTATGAAGAGCAAGCTTTTTATACGGCGCTTCAACAAACGAGTGATGAACTAGCATTACGGATTGAACAACGCCAAGGTGAACTTGATGGGCGAATCTGGAATGCAACGAATTGGTAAACTAATGCAAAATAAAAAACGCCGCGACGAAAGTCGGGGCGTTTTTTGTGTAATTCGATTAATAGCGTTTGATTAATGTATCGAAAGCATCTACGATTGCTTGGAAGAATTTTAGTGTATCTGGGTTTGTGATTTCTTGATTGTCATCTAATAAGTTCATGACATTGCCGATATAAGCTTCTGGTTGTTGAACCGTTGGCATGTTCAAGAAAACAAGTGATTGACGTAAGTGGTGGTTAGCACCGAAACCACTGATTGCACCAGGTGAAACGCTGACGATTTCAGCTGGTTTGTTATCCCAGATGCTTGCACCATAAGGACGTGAACCAACGTCTAAAGCATTTTTCAATACGGCTGGTACTGAACGGTTGTATTCTGGTGTGACGAATAAAACGGCGTCCATTGTCTTCATTTTATTTCTGAAAGTTGTGTAAGCTTCTGGTACTTGATCTAAATCATCATAATCTTGGTTGTACAATGGTAAGTCACCAATTTCAACAATTTCTAGATTATAATCTGATGGGAATAATGGCATCAATGATTTAGCAACTGATTTGCTAAATGAATCTTTCCGTAAACTACCAATTAAAACTGCGATATTTTTTGTCATAGTGAAACCTCCAATTGTTTACTTATTATTAGTAAGTAACTTTAGTATAGCACGTTCTCCTGAAAAGGCAACCACTTTTACTTACTAATTTAAGCATAGCGAATTGGTGAAGCTTTTAGCAAACAATATGGTCGGCCATTGATTGGCATTGTCAAGCTATAAATCGTATAATAGCAATAAGTAGAACAAAGATGGGAAATGAATAATGGAAATTAAATGGCACGTCAATCAACCACAATCTGTTAAACAATTCTTGCTAGCAAGTGGCATCAGTCAACGATTGTACGCCAAAATTAAGGCGTTAGGCCAACCGATTCTAGTAAACGGGCAAAAAAGTGCGCCTAGTGATCAGGTACAATGCGGCGATGTGGTCACATTGCAGTTACCAGCTGAACCGGCCGATGAATCAGTTGCTGTTAGTCACGAACCAATCACTATTTGTTATGAGAACGAGTATTGGTTGGCGGTCAATAAACCAGCTGGCTTGGCAACGATTCCGGGTCCCACTAATCAAACGGATACTTTGTTGAATCGCATTAAGGGTTACTGGCAAGCGCAGGGTGCAACAGATTTAGTACCGCATATCATTACGCGCTTGGATTTTGATACAAGTGGAATTGTTTTAGTCGGCAAACACCAAATTGCACAAAGTCTATTGCAACCGCAGATTGAACAGCATCAATTACAAAAATTCTATTTAGCAGTTGTTTCAGGAACGGGTTTACCAGCATCAGGGGATATTCGTGAACCGATTGGACAAATCGACCATCAACCGCGGCGTGAGGTGTTGGCGGATGGTCAGTCAGCTTGGACGAGTTATTGGCGCTTGGGTGCATCGGGTCAGTTGACGGCGGTTAAAGTTCAGATTCATACTGGGCGGACGCATCAGATTCGGGTTCACTTCAGCGCGTTAGGCTATCCATTGGTGGGTGATCAGCTCTATGATGGGCCGCTTGATTTAGGGATAACGCGACAAGCATTGCACGCGTATCGACTGCAATTTCAAGATCCATTCAGTCAACAATCAATCTCGATTCCAGCACCGATTCCAGCCGATATCCAAGCGATTCTACCTACAGAACGATTACCAATTGATTGATTCAAAGGAAGATGACAAATGAAAAAATGGCAATGGTTACTAATTTGTATCTTGTGTTTCGGCATTGGTGGGGTTATCGGTCATGTAGCGACTGGTCCAACAACGGTGCCATCGATTATTCAGCCAACTTCGGCCACCGCAAACCAGCCCGTTATTTTCGTACCGGGGAGTAATGGAACAGTTGAAGGGTTTAATGGCACCTTTGCTAAATTGAACCGTCAAGCCACACGCCATGTTTTAAAAGTAACGGTATTAAAAAATGGTCACTTGAAAACCAGTGGTCGCTTTGATCAAAAAATACAACACCCCGTGATTGTGGTTGCGTTTGAAAACAATGCAGATGGTGATGAGAACGTCTTTAAACAATCCGAATGGTTTAAATTGGCAGCAGGTAAATTAGCTAAACAATACCACTTTACGCATTTTGGTGGGGTTGGTTATTCCAACGGTGGGCTTGTATTAACGCGGTATGCTGAGCGTAGTGGAAGTGGACCGAATATTACGCGATTACTGACGTTGGGAACGCCATATAATGGCATGTCGGAGCACATCACTCAGGAAACACCGATGTTAGCTGATTTAAAGAGCCGCCGGCAACATTTATCCAAAGACTTAGTGGTCTATTCAGTCGGCGGCACAATTAACGATAAGAATGATGGGATTGTCCCAGCAGCGAGTGTTGCGGCTGGTCGGCTCATTTTTCAAAAGCAAGTTGCTGATTATATGACAATTTCGGTGAGCCAGCACCATGCAGCCCATACTGAATTGCCGGATAATCCAACCGTCATTTCACTGATTCAACTATTGATGTTTAAATAAAAAAAGGTGTGTCGCAGCAAGTTGAGCTGTGACACACCTTTTTAATACTATTGATCGATTGTTTTCAAGAGATTCCGCGTGATGAGCATTCCAATGATGAAGATTAAAATTTCTGTTAATGGGACACTCACCCAAACACCGGTTAATCCGAAAAGGCTAGAAAGAACCAAGACGCTCGCAATCAAAACGATGTAGCCCCGCATGATGGCCACGAAAAATGACAATCGAGGTTGCGCAATGGCGGTCATGAATAAGTTATTGACGATGTTCATGCTTGAGAAGAAAAAACTAATGAAAATCAAGGGAATGCCAGCAGACGCGTAGCGAATCAGTTGTTGGTTGTGTTCATGGTTAAAAATTTCGATGATCGGTAATTTAAGACCAATCAAAACGAGATATAATCCTACCGCAATCCCGAGTGCGGAAAGCAAACCGATTTTGAGACTCGTTTTGACATTATCCCAATGATGTTTCCCAAATTCGCGACTAACGATTGGCTGAACCCCGACTGCAACACCGTTGAATAGGGATAGACCAACTAGTAAGATGTTGGCGATAATGCCGTAAGCGGCGATGGCATAGTTATTACTGAGATGGAGAATAACAATGTTAAAGACGAAAATGCTGACCCCAGTACTCATTTCAGTTAAGAAAGATGGGAAACCGAGTTGAATTGCTTTGAACGTCGGTTTAAAACGTAAGGTTAAGTGCTGCAAAGTTAGTAACCGTTGTGGGTGATGCCGGTGTTGTGTCAAAATGAGTAGGCTGACGATTGGCGAACAAATCGTGGCCATCGCAGCACCCATCATGCCCATGTGTAGGGGGAACATTAAGAGGTAATCGAAGATAATGACGAATAAGCTTTGTGAAAGTGTCGCAATCATTGTCAAATGTGGATTACTATCGTTACGTACGAAACTTAAGACTAAGTTATTGATGATAAATAAGGGACTGCCAATTAAAATAATTCGTAAATAGGTCAAGCTTGGGGCGAGCGTTTCATGATTGGCACCCAGTAAGTGGAGTAGTGGGTGAATAAAAATTAAGCCGAGCGCCATGATGATGAGGCTTAATAAAATCCCAAAAGAAAGAACTTGAGTGAAAATCGAGCGACTCTTTTCGGGATGCTTGCTCTTGTTAATTGAGAAAATCGTGGCGCCCCCAATCCCGAGCATCAGACCTAAACCGTTAAATAAGTTAAAAATGGGCAGATCAATATTCAAAGCGGCCAAGCCAATTGGTCCGACTGCGTAAGCGATAAAATATGTGTCCGCTAAAATATAGATGGATAAGCCTAACGAGCTGAAAACGTCACGGATGATGTAGCCCGTTAATTCTTTTTTGATATGTGGTGAGTTTTCCAAAATAACACTCCTATTCGATTGGTAGTGGGGTCGCCATTAATAACGCAATAAATGATTGGATTGGTGCTGGTAAATTCTTCCGGGCGACAAGGTAGAATTGGCGTTGATATTGTTGGGACAACGGTCGATAGGAAATTTCTGGGTAATCAAGTAAGGCTGCGCTAGAAACTAATGATTGGCCGATACCCTGTCTTAATAGTTGGATAATCATCGCATTGCTTTTGATGGTCATCACGTTTTCGAGTGGTAAATTATTTTCTTTGACGTAATTCATCGTATAGTGATAGACGCCAGAACCCTGTTCACGAAGCAACCAGGGTTCATTCGGGCGACCTGCTAGGACCAGTTGATCGGTCTGTAGTGGTGACCGAATTAAGTCTTTTTCGGTTAATGGTTTTTCAATGAAACCAAAGTCTAGTTTGTGCTGCGTCAATTCTTGAACAATCTGCGATGAGTTGAGTGTACTGATATCTAAGGCGAGTGTTTCAAGGGCTGGCCGATGCGCTTTAAGCAGGGTTGGCAATAAGTAGGTTGCAGTGGTGTGCGAGGCGCCAATTCGGCACGGTGTTTTTGGCTGGCCATCTTGATGATGGAGTGCGTGCAAATCTTGGTCCCATAAATCAAGAAGTTGTTGTGCTTGTTGGTAGAAGAGATCAGCACTCTTAGTCGGCGTCATCTGCTGGCGCCCATTGCGTTCAAATAGTGTGACCCCCAGCGCATCTTCCAATTGTTTAATTTGCACAGAAACGGTCGGCTGCGATAGAAAAAGCAGTTGCGCAGCCGTTGTAAAATTCTTGGTTTCATAAACGGTTTTAAAAGTTGTTAAAATTTTAAACATATCATCACTTCTATTCGTTATCTTAATAACAACTATTATAAAGATTTATTTTATTAATTGAAAGAGTTTCGGTATAGTTTAAGATAACAAGTGAGAAGGAGTAAAGCAATGGACAATATAACAAAAAAAATACCTGGCTTTGCGTTATCGTTAGCGATTGCGATTGCCAGTTATTACATCGCTAAATTATGGTTACCAATGTTAGGCGGCGCAACGATTGCGCTTTTTGTCGGCATCGTACTTGGCAATACTTGGTTGCAACAACCGGTATTAGCAGCCGGAACTAAGTTTTCCGAGAAAAAATTATTGGAATATTCAGTCATGTTACTGGGTGCGACAATTACATTCCAAAGTATTCAACAAATCGGCTGGCATGGTGTGCTGTTTACCGTGTTACAAATGAGTTGTACGATTGGATTTGCCATCTGGTTTGGCCGCCGGTTGCAATTTAGCGAAGGTACCTATTTATTGATGGCCGGTGGGAATGCCGTTTGTGGCTCGAGTGCGATTGGGGCAATTGCGCCCGTCATCGATGCCGATAACGAAGATACCGGCATTGCGATTACATTGGTAAATCTAATGGGGACCATCTTGATGTTACTCTTGCCAGTTATTGGAACGTTGATGTGGGGACATAATAATGAACTCCGTGGCGTGTTAATTGGTGGAACAGTGCAGTCAGTTGGTCAAGTGGTTGCTAGTGCGACGATGATTAACCAAGGAACGGTTGTCACAGCGACCTTATTCAAAATTTTACGGATCATCTGTTTGGTTTTTGTTGTCAGCGGTTTTGGTTACTTACATCAAAAGAAACAAAGTAAAGTCAGTGATACAAAACTGAGCGAACAATTATTAGCGAAGAAGAGTAGCTTAGTGCCATGGTACGTGATTGGCTTCCTATTATTCTGCGTCTTAAATAGCTTACGTGTTTTTCCAAGCCAATTTGGTACACTGTGCCATTTCTTGAGTACATGGTGTGAAACAACGGCGTTAGCAGCCATTGGGTTACGCTTGAACTTAAAGGCACTCTTCAGCCAAGGTAAACGTTTATTAGCATATGCCGGCGGATTAGTGACCGTACAGGTAGTCCTCGCGATTTTATTAATTACACTATTATTCTAGGGCGTTTCAGCAGCTAGGATGTTTCTAGAAATATTGAATTATTAAAAAATCTGCCATCAACAATTTTATTGATGGCAGATTTTTTTGTTATTAAGCTTGGTAAGTGCCGACTTGAACGGCTTGTTTTAAAGTGGCTGGTGTGTGATGTGACTTGGCGAAAAATTCGCTTAAATCACGTCCGGCTGTTAAATCTTTAAAATGTTTGCCGCCTTGCCAAGGGGCGATTGCGGAAAGGTCATAAACGACGCCATCAACGGCAACGTATGCGGGTTGACCATCTTGACCGTTATATTGAGCGAGTGTTTCTTTTGTAAAGACTTTATCTGTCATGATTAAAAATCTCCTTCGAATTGTGAATGGGTTACCAATAATATAGCGCTAGATGCAGAAGTTGGCAACGATTAAGTTGTGCACTTTGAAAATGAATAATGTTGAGGCTAGCGAATTAGAGAATTATTCGTGACCTTAAATACTGTTCTTCAAATAATAATTTGTTAAAATAATCATAATTGGGGGGGATGAAAATGGACAATAAAAAAGACTGGTTGATGCGACAAGTTGATTCTTTTGCGGAAGGAATGGGTTATTTGTTATCGAAACAAAGTGGTAATTCACAGTCGGAGGTTGCCTTTCCGCAAGAAAATGCTAAAAAATTGCCTTTTCAAAAGGAATTGACAAGTTTAATTGCTGCCAACGATACTAGAGGGGCCGCCCAACGATTATTAAAATTACAATACGCAATGCCTGAAGAACAATTTCTACAGTTAGGTACATGGTTGTTATTAGAAATGAAGCAGGACAGTTTTCCTAATCCTTTAACTCGTGAAATGCTGACAGATGTTTTAAATAAGATTAATTAAATAATTGAACGAAAAAACCACCCTAATAAATAATAGGGTGGTTTTATTTAATATTGATGGACCCGACCAGATTCGAACTGGCGACCTCCTACATGCGAAGCAGGCGCTCTCCCAACTGAGCTACGGGCCCAAACGCTTACAAAAATATTTTAGCACTTTTAGCTAAAATAGCAAGGCGAATTAGTGACGGGCAGATGTTCTGAGGTTATTTGCTTTTTTGCCACCTTTAATCGTGCGGGTTTTGAAGTGGGCTTGTTGGCTATCAGGAACGAACTTGAAGTGTTGCATTTTCCCGGCATATGGTTGGCCACTGAGGCGAATCTTCAACCAATTTTGCATGGCTTCAATCATTCCAGTCAGTTTTTCGGCTTGTTCAGAATTTGCTTGTTTTTGGACTTCGGTTGTAACATCGTTAGTGAGATAAGCCAATAATTTTTGATGATAGGCAATTAGTTCTTCTGTGAGTGGTGCTTGGTTATATTGATTGAAAAGTTTTTGAACAAAACGCATTGCATCTTTAGCGTTTTGTGGTTGGTAAAAGCGATCTTGATCAGACATAGAATTTCCCTCTTTCTTCAGAGTAGTATAACGAATAATAGTGCTCGTCACAACCGTGTGCTTTGGTATAATAGAGAAATACTAGTTTTTCGGAGGTCAGCAATGTTTAAACGTAAAAGTGATTGGTTCTTAGTGGCTGCACTGGTGATGATGGCGATCTTATTTTACAGTTCTTCAATGACGTATCATGAACAAACATCGGTGCCCACTTTGGAACGATTTCTCAAGAATGAACCACTTAAGGCTTGGTTAAGTCAATTTTCGTTCCATTATGCAGGCAGTGAACAGAGTGTAAAAGCATCTGGGTATTTCAAATTTGTGGAGTTTTTCGTGCGAAAAGGCGCCCATTTTGGGACGTATTTCTTATTGGCGGCTTTTAGTTATTTAGGGCTACGGCCACGCGTAACCGGTGGTTTTTTAGTAGTTATCTTTAGTTGGCTGGCAGCAACCGGGTATGCGGCCACGGACGAATTCCACCAAATGTTGACTGGTGATCGGACGCCACTTTTTCAAGATGTGATGTTGGACAGTGTTGGCGCATTAACGGGGATTGTGATTGTTTGCGCACTACAGTGGATTTTTACACAAAAAAAGAGACGATAGCCCGACTATCATTGCTTTTAGCATGGTAATTTGCTATCATAGAAAACGACTTAGTACCAGAATTCTATAATCGAAAAGAGGAGTTAGATATGTCAGGACATTCAAAATGGCATAATATTCAGGGTCGTAAAAACGCACAAGATGCAAAACGCGGCAAGATTTTCCAAAAACTATCCCGTGAGCTTTTCATGGCTGCGAGAAGTGGCGGTCCTGACCCAAGTTCTAACGCCGCATTACGTTTAATTATGGATAAAGCACGTTCAGCTAACATGCCTAAAGATAATATCAAACGGGCAATTGATAAAGCTGACGGTAGCGATGGCGCGAACTACGATGAAATTACTTATGAAGGCTATGCACCAGGTGGTGTTGCCGTTTTAGTACACGCTTTAACTGACAATAAGAACCGGACAAGTTCAGACGTTCGTGTTGCATTTACTCGTAATGGCGGGACAATGGGTGCTTCTGGCTCAGTTGCTTACATGTTTGATCGTCGTGGTTACATTGCGATTGCACGTGAAGGCTTAGATGTTGATGAAGATCAAATGTTTGAAGACATTCTAGAAGCTGGCGCGGATGATTTACAAACTGAAGAAGACGTGTTTGAAATTTACACAGATCCTAAGGAATTAGCAAATGTCCGTGATATTCTTGAAAAGAAATACACATTGGCAAATGCTGAATTAACAATGATTCCACAAAATACAACACCGGTTGATCCTGAAAAAGCAGAACAATTCCAACGTTTAATTGATGCTTTGGAAGATAACGATGATGTTCAAGAAGTTTATACAGCTGGCGAACTACCAGAAGAAGACTAATTTGTTTGATAAGTGCGTTGCAAGTAATTGCAACGCACTTTTTTTGTGCAGAAAATTATCCGGTTATTTGCGTATCTTTGGTTAGTCAGGAAGGAGGGACGAGATGACCGAAGTATTAACAACCCTTTTGCAAAAGTGCGCAACGGAAAAAGCGCAGGATCTTTATTTTCGACCACTATCGACGGGTTGGGCAATTATTGAACGCTTAGCGACAGGACTAAAGCCGTTACAAAAAGTTACTCTGTCAGAAGGCAATCAATGGCTCAATCAAATGAAGTATCAAGCGGGGATGGATATCAGTGAAACTCGGCGTCCACAGACCGGCCGTTCAGCGATCGAGGTGGCAGGTGAATTGATTTATTTACGGTTGGCAACCGTGGGGGATTTTTTGAATCGGGAAAGTTTAGTTGTTCGTTTCATTTATCCCATTGGGCAGACTTATCATTGCGACGACTCGCAGATTTTAAGTCGTTTAATGCAGTTAATTCAGCAACCAGGATTATTGCTATTTGCCGGTCCAACTGGTTCAGGGAAGACAACAAGTTTGTACTATCTTGCGGAACAAGTCATGCAAGATAAGATGGTGGTTGCGATTGAAGATCCGATAGAGATTCAACAGCCAGCGTTCTTACAGTTACAAGTGAATGAAGCCGCAGGGTTAACCTATGCAGCATTGTTGAAAATCAGTTTGCGATTACGGCCTGATACCTTAATTATTGGTGAGATTCGCGACTTACAGACGGCCCAACACGCGGTTTCTGCGGCGTTGAGCGGTCACTTGGTACTAAGTACGATTCACGCGCGAAGTACAACGGGGGTGATGGACCGTCTATTAGATCTTGGAATTAGCCACTCACAATTAACCGCTTGTTTAGCGGGTGTTGCCTATCAATCACTAGTGGTCGACGGCCACAATGTAGCGGCCCACTATGAGTTAGCAACTGCACAACAATTGGAGGAGGCTGTTCATGAAGACTAAAACCACTGTTCAATTCAATACTGAATTTATGTTGCTGTTAGGGCGCTTACTGCAAAATGGTTTTTCTTTACAACAAGCACTTGAGTTCATGCCGATTGTTTTTCCGACACAAAAGCAGTGGCTGCATCAGGTGCAAACTGGGTTAGAAGCAGGAAAACGACTAGCACCAAGCTTAGCGGCGGTTTCGTTTCCAACACACCTTGTTGCACAGATTGAATTGACTGAGTTGCAGGGAAACTTAGGCGAGTGTTTGTTACATCTTGGCCAATTACAGCGAATTCAACAGAAACGGCGTAGAGAGTTAGTTGGCGTAATTGCCTATCCCTGTTTTCTACTCCTTTTTCTCGGGGCGTTGATTGGGATGATGCAGATTTATCTTTTTCCGGAAATCGCGCAGTTTAACCCAACAACTTCGGCGACATCACCATTACAACTATTTTTTAGAGTGATGGGGACATTCGTTATTATGGCTGGTGGTCTGATTAGTGTGTATTTATTCCGTTGGTATCGGCGACCGCTATTACAACGATTGGCGGCGGCATTTAGATGGCCGTTCATCGGTAAAACGTTGCAGGCTTACTATCAGTATTGCTTATTATTTGATTTAGCGACTTGCCTGAATAACGGCTTAAACTTGGCCGAAATGCATCAGCTTACACATCGTTTGGCGAAAACATCGTGGCTTGTACAATTAATGCAACAACTTGAAACGGCTGTCCAAAAGGGGGGCACGCTATTAGCGAACTTAGCGGATGGCGTTTTTTATCCACCTGAGCTGCAATTAGTGCTCGCTAAGGGAAGTCCGTTACAACAGATGGCCAAGGAGGTTGATCTGCTTGCAGTCATTAAATACGATGAACTGCAACGGCAATTGAAACAGAAGGTGAATTGGCTACAACCGCTCTTGTTTATCCTAATTGGGATCATCATTATTTGTACCTATCTCAGTATTTTATTACCGCTATATCATACAATGGAGGGAATTTCATGAAGAAGAAAAGAAATGCATTTACATTGATCGAAATGGTCGTTGTGCTAGCTGTGATAGCAATGTTAGTCTTGTTAATTGCACCTAATTTAATGCATCAGAAAGAGACAGCTGAGCAAAAAACGGATACGGCTCTAGTGGCAACGATTCAAACACAAGTTGAATTAGCTGAGGATGACGGTAAAACGGTGTCGAGTCTAGCCGATTTAGCATCAGGTGAAAAATATTTAACCAATAATCAGGTTAAACAAGCTGAAAAACGCGGCATAACAATTAAGGATAATAAAGTTGTTCAAAATACAAAATAAGGCGTTCACTTTAATCGAGAGCTGTCTTGTTTTGTTCATTGTTGGAGTAGTCAGTTTATTTGCGTTGCAACATATTCGAGATTATCGTGCACGGCAGGCGGAGCGTTTATTTTTTGAACAATTTGAAGCGTCTTGGCATGCGACTCGCGAATATGTCGCTGTTGAGCCGCATAATGTGCACTTATCTTGGGATCAAACCAACCACACGTTGCATTACACAAGTGCGGATCCACAATACCAAAGTATGGATATCCCGATTCCAGAAACATTGATGTGCGTCGATCCAGAAACATGGTTTAGGATCCAATTTAATCATGACTCAGCTGCTAGACCGCGGTCATTGATTTGTCGGTCTAAAATTGATGGGCACCGTTATGAATATCGGGTCCAGATGATGTGGGGGATGTTACATGTTAAGAAGTAGACCGGCATTTCTATTAATAGAACAAATCGTGGCGTTAAGTCTTCTCCTGATGGGAGGCTTGACCTTGACAATGAGTCTACGGCAGTTTAAAGCACATCAAGTTCAACGGCGGTGTGCTGCTACAGAATATGCTGTAATGGCAATGGCTGCCAATCGATTGGCAAATGAGCAGCCGCCACGAGCACAATGGCAGTTGCAACGGGAAACATACCAAGTCGTCACCAAAAAACAGGCCATTTATGTCACAAATAAAGCGGGTGAGCGAGTTGCACTTCAATGGTATTGTTACTAAACGCTCTGGATTTACACTGATTGAAATGGTTGTAGCTCTCGTTATTCTGATATTGAGCAGTCAATTAATATTGGCAACCACTAAAACACTAACGCACACAACGCAATTAACCCAGATGGAA
The DNA here is from genome assembly GCF_046580785.1 of Latilactobacillus sp. VITA-14. NCBI lineage: Bacteria > Bacillati > Bacillota > Bacilli > Lactobacillales > Lactobacillaceae > Latilactobacillus > Latilactobacillus sp. VITA-14. The sequence goes on along the minus strand of NZ_JBJKTM010000001.1, from coordinate 113,622 downwards.
CGTCAGAATATTAATTGGCACATTAGTATGATTGAACTTGATCGTTTTCTGGATGACGCTCAATTTATTTCAATTGAACAGGCGAATTATGAACAGCAATTAACCGTCGCTAAAGATTCGAAACGACGCTATACCTTAACGAAAACTAAGAAGGAACTGGTGGTTTCGAGTACGAAGAATGGTTATATGCCTCTGTTTGATGGGGTCTCGCGGTTAAAAATGGTGTATCATGAACCTTTTTTAGAACTCGAAGCGCGCTTAAGCGATGGGACAGCCTATCAACATGAATGTTTTTTGGAGGCGCAACATGACACGAAAAATACAGATTAAACGCTCTGCAGTCGCGCTCTTGAATGCAGTTTTGATGTTGAGCTTGGTGACAAGTGCGTTGTTGATTGTGACCCACAGTTACCAACAGCAACAACAGAGTTACGTCAGTTTGACTAACTATTACCAAACGCAAATCTTGCTTAAATTAACAAATAAAGCGCGGCAAACTCAGTCAATTCAAGGTATAAAGACTAACATCGGTAAGAGTCGTATCGACCAGCAACACAAGTTAATCATCATTGAGTTAAACAATGGTTATCGAAAACAGTTTCCAGATCAGAATGAAACAGATCAAGGATAAATTTTCTATTTGATAAAGCGCTTACTATGATTTATAATTCTAGGTATACCCACCTGTATTACTTGCTTTGCCGTTAGAATACCGATAGAATATAACAGGAATCTAATGAATAGAGGTGGCTATTTTGCCTAAGAGTGCTGTAGAAACGTTGTTTGATCAACTTGATCAAACAACACAATTAATTGAAAAGAATTTAGAAACAACCTATTTGGATGCACTCACCGAGACCATTGCTAATATTGCAGATGGTGGCCGCGTAAAGGTTGAAGACGGCTTACCAGATGCTGCCACTGTTGCACAACTAGAACCGCTTTATGCGGCGGTTAATCTCAACCAATTTGAAGCAGAAGAAATTCGCCAAGCATTACAGTTGGCAACGCTCAAGGGTTTGCGTCAAGTTAAAGTGGAACCAAACAAGCAAATGACACCAGATGCGATCGGCTATCTTGTAGCTTATTTGGCAGAGGTTTTTGGTGGTGCTGACCAAATCAAGACAATTTTGGACCCAGTTGTTGGAACGGGGAACTTATTGGCAACCGTAATCAATCATATCCAAAAACTAACGGGGAATACCGTGCAAGGTTTTGGGGTTGATAATGATGATAGTTTGTTGGAAATTGCGGGCATCAGTAGTGAATTGCAGAAGCATTCAACAACCTTTTTCCATCAGGATGCGATTGAACCGCTACTGGTTAAACCAGTTGATATCGCCGTTGCGGATCTACCAATTGGTTTTTATCCATTAGATGAACGGGCGGCTGATTTTGAAACCCACGCTGCCAGTGGTCATTCATATGCACATCACTTGTTGATTGAACAAACGATGCATTATGTGAAAGAAGGCGGCTATGGCTTTTTCCTAGTACCAAATGTGATTTTGGAAACGGATGAAGCTAAGCAACTGATTAAATGGGTGACAAAACATGTCTATTTGCAAGGCTTATTGAGTTTACCAGCAAACTTGTTTAAGACTAAGGAAGGTCAAAAAGCAATTTTAGTCCTTCAAAAACAAGGTGCCAGGGCTAAACAAGTGGACCAAATTTTATTAGGTGAATTTCCAAATTCTAACGATCAAAAGGCGTTTGCAACGTATCTACAGAAGATCCGGACTTGGCATAAAGATAATTTACAATAATCGAATAGAAAAGGTGATTAGATGTCAAAAGTATTAGCAATTAACGCTGGTAGTTCTACCCTTAAATGGAAGTTATTTATCATGCCTGAAGAACAAGTTGTCGCACAAGGGATGGTTGATCGTTTAGGATTATCCGATTCAGTCTTTACCGTTAAATACGGGGATGGTCAAAAATTCTCAATGACCCAGGATATTAAGACGCAAGATGTTGCGGTTGATTTGTTATTGAAGAAGTTAATCGAATTTAAAATCATCAATGAATATAGTGAAATTAGTGGAATTGGTCATCGGGTCGTTGCCGGTGGGGAAGACTTTAAGTCATCCGCATTAATTGATGAAGCGTCATTAAAACGGATTGAAGAATTGTCAGAATACGCACCATTACACAATCCTGCTGAAGCAGGTGTTATCCGTGCTTTCCGCAAGATTTTACCTGATGTACCACAGGTTGCTATTTTTGATACATCTTTCCATACAACGATGCCTGAAGAAAATTATCTTTACAGTTTGCCGTTGGAATATTATCACAAGTATGGAGCACGAAAATACGGTGCCCACGGGACTAGTCATCGGTATGTTTCCCACCGTGCTGCTGAAATGTTAGGCAAACCATTGGAAGAATTAAAGATGATTACCATGCATCTTGGTAGTGGTGTTTCAGTGACTGCTATTAAAGACGGTAAATCGTTGGATACATCCATGGGCTTTACACCACTTGCAGGGGTGACAATGAGTACGCGTTCAGGGGACATTGACGCATCACTCGTTGCATTTTTAATGGAAAAATTAAACATTAAAGATCCAGCAGAAATGATCGATATTTTGAATACTAAATCAGGTATTTATGGGATTTCTGGATTATCTCCTGATATGCGCGATCTTGAAAAAACGCGTGAAGAACGTCCAGAATCACAATTGGCAATTGATATCTTCGTCAATCGTTTAATCAAGTATGTTGGTTCATACGTTGCCATTATGGGTGGTCTTGATGTCCTAGTGATTACAGCCGGAATGGGTGAAGGTGACATCTTAATGCGTCAACGCATCGCCGATCGCTTGAGTTTCTTTGGCGTTAAAGTTGATCCAGAACGCAATAACGTGATGGCTCAAGAACGCGTCATCAGCGCTGACGATTCTCGCGTTAAAGTATTATTAGTACCAACTAATGAAGAAGTAATGATTGCCAGAGACGTTGTTGAAATTGGCCACGTCTAAGGCATCAGTGAAAATGACCAGCGCATGGCTGGTCATTTTTTAGTGGAGGGAATGGGAATATGACAGGTTTTACATTATTTTATGGCTTATTGGCAATTGCCTTGCTCATTATCTGGCTGATTGTTGAAACGAAAATAGTTTGGCGCGCAAAACGGAATCGACTATGGACGATTTTTTTATGTTGTGCTGGAATCCTCTTACTAGGTTTAACGTTAGTGATGGGCAGAACGCTCAGCGATCAAATCACAGGTATCGGCTCTGTTGTAATTTTAATTGTGATTGCTTTTTGGCCTCGTGGTTTAACCAAAACAAGTTTGATTGCAAACTTAAATACTATTCGTCAATTTGCAGCGATTTCTAAGATTGAATTACTAACACAAGGTGACTTAGTCGAAGCTTGTTTTTATGTCGGTGAAATTCGGATTGCCAAGTTGCGCTTTAAAACGACGGTAGAAAAATTACAAACCTTTTTAAAAGACCGGTTTCCTAAGAAACGCTTAGTGGTGAAATAGGGTTAAAGTCTTTCATATTACTGGCTGATATGCTAAACTAGTATTTGCATATCGGGGCCGTTACGGATTCGACATGTGTAGGTGAGCGTGAGTTGCACTTCGTAGGTTACGTCTACGTTAACAACGTTACAGTTAATTATAACTGCAAACAATAACAATTCTTACGCTGTAGCTGCCTAAACACCAGCATAGCGTGATCCGCCTGACTTCACCCAAGGGTTAGATCCGGGTCTCAAATTAATTGGGTTACGTTAAACGCTGCCGTTTGAGGTGTTTAAAAGAGATTTGCAAACTAGCTAGTTCATCCGAGCTTCTGTCGGACGGCGTTTTGGACTAGCGAACTCCTAAATCGTTCGACTATGAGTGTAGAGATTGACGTGGCAATGCGCATGGACGCGGGTTCAACCCCCGCCGGCTCCATTAGATAACAAGGTGTTAAGCAGAATTAGGCGCTTAACAAAAGGCGATTAACACTACCGTAACGGTGTTAATCGCCTTTTTTGTTTGCAAAAAAATAACAGCCACACGTGTGACTGTTACATTAATTGCTTATGCCCAACGGTTTGTTTTTGTTGGTAAGAGCATTAGGATATAGAACCAAATTGTCCCGATAAGCGGTATGAATTCAATGAGTACCCACCAGCCTGAGCGGTCTGTATCGTGAAGTCGGCGCATTTTAACGGATAAAGTTGCAATCCAAACAATGAAGACGACGATGTTACGACCCATTGAGATGCCTAAATCCCCAATATTATAGATTTCTGAAATTGGATGGCCGGTTATTGTTTGAATAATACCGATGATAATACCACCTAGAATGTAGTTAATGATGATTGGCCACCAGAAATCAGGTCGGTTTGAAGTGCCTGAGAAATCAAAAATCCGGGACCAAAAACTTTGATATGATTTAACCATGATGTAAAACCCCCTTCTCCTTATCAGCTTTTCGCGTCGTCAGTTCTGGACGAGATGAGAAGTTATGATAAATTTAATAACTTCCTACCAAAGATATTATGACATACTTAAACGAGTTTTTTACAGTTTTTAGCTTACATAGAGAATCAATAATTTATTCGCCAACGCCCATTAATGAAGCAAGAATGAATAATAACCAAATGTGAATTGGGTAGAACAAGTAGAAGAAATACTTCATGCTACGTCCTTTTTGTCCGTTGTACAAGAGGATTGGGATAATCGCGAAGATCATCATCCATTGCGTATTGCTAGTGAAGAGTCCAGTGAAGGCAAATCCGGAGTTGATTCCAGCGTCAAGGAATGCGAAAACAAGAACGGTAAGACATTGTAAGGGCCGGTTGTTTCGGAAAAGATAAAAAAATACTCCTATGTAGAGGAGAAGGCCATTTTCCGCAAGCATAATGGTTGGAATAACCATTGCGAGATTGGCAGCAAACATCATTGTCTTAGGATTAGCAATTAGACCAAGCGCCAATAATGATAAGAGGATAGGAGCAATAATTGCCAGTCCACCAAGCAAAATTTGTTTGGAATGGTGCGTGCGGCGACCGACACTAATTTCTTGAATCCCATACATTGCTAAAACGGCAATGTATAAATCGGTAAAAATATTGTTTGACAGTGCGAGGTTACCGACTTCGAAGAAGTGTTTGACAATGGGGCTTCCCAAGTTCATAATCCAAAAACCAACGAGTAATTGGAACATGTAACGTTTTTGATTCCGCGTATGTATGAATCCTTCAACTGCCATAAAGAAGAAGATGGGGGCAACTGGTCGTCCGAACCAATCAACCCAGCCAGGGACCCCAGCCCCGGCGAACATTTGGTGCACGTGATCAATAAACATGAGGATAATTCCAATTACGTTGATGTCGAAGTTATTTAAAACTTGATATGATTTAGCCTCCCTAAAAGTTAAGTAAGTACATTATCGCATGTTTAGCTCATATTATTAAGTTTTAAATGGCTAGTGACAATAATGTTAGATAGCAAAAACCACGATAAAAGGAATTTATCGTGGTTCTGAGCTTATTTAGCAATTTGGCTTGTGCCATCTGCGTAATTTAATGTAACGCCGTCTTGGACGTTAAAAATGTAAGTGTTAAATTGAATGCTGTTATCCCCGACGGATTGGCCTTCCATTTGAACGCCGCGGGCTAGCAGCTCATTATCGTTAAAAATAGGTGTGACACGGTAACGAACAAAACGATTAGGGTGTTTTTTGAGATAATAAGCAATATCTGATTCATGGGCCAGCATTTCGGGTGCGTTTAGCTGGCGTGTTCCTGTCATCAGATTCTTTGGATTATTATTTTCACCGGTTAGTTGATAGCCAATTAAATGACTCCGATTATACAGCCAGCCAGATTTAATCCGCTTATTATGCCAACCGGTCGGATTCCAAGTGAGTCCTTCGCGCTTGGCAGTAGGCATCATCGATTGATTTAAAAGAACATTTGCAGCACCAACGCGATTTAGTGCGTCGAGATTACTAAAGGTTTGCCAACCACCGTGATCGGTAGCCAAATCAGTAGCACTGAAGCTTGGTTGGTTATTATTGACGAGTACCTCGTTTTCACCACGGTAGGTCAGGGCCGCGAGCTCTGATGTGTTATGACGCTCAGGACTAGTCGTTTGTATTTGTTGCTGATAGTTAGTGAGTTTTTTGTTTAACTGGTTAATTTTACGTTGAAGCGCATTAATTTGACGTTCGGTTTTTTTGTTGTGCGCATTAATGCGCTTGGTTTCTTGACGTAAGGTGGTAGCGTGAACGGTAGTTGGTTGTTGCAAAAGGGTTCCGACACCAGCAAGTGAAATTGTTACCACCACGCGACTTATCAAACGGGTTGCTTTCATTGGCTAATCCTCCCATCCGCAAAGGGTATAGCCTTCTGCTTGTGCTTGTGACAATGGCATGGTTGTAGTACTGTTGGCACGACTTAAGCCACGGCAATTGGGATCAAGATGGTATTTTTTACCAGAATTAGGGGCAATTGTCACCATTTGTTCAACTTGTTGAGCACTAGCAGCTTGTTGTGCTTGTTGGCTTGTCTGAATTGCAGCCTGTTGCTGAGCGGCCTCGCTAGCTTGACTAGTAGCGGCGATTGAGGCTGAAGCCGCACGGACTCTTTCTGACTCAGACGCTTTTTGCTGCTTTTTAACAAGTCGTGATTGACTGGCAACTTGTTTTGTCAGTTGGCTAGCCTCTGTTTTCTTTGTAGCTAGTTGTTTTTTTAAAGCGCTCGAGTTAGCACGGGCCGCCTTGTTTTCGCGTACATCAACTTGATGTTGGCTGGTCTTCTTGGAATTCGCAGCAGCCACCGGCATTAATGAACCGCCTAAGCCGATTAAGGCGATGATGATAATCAGTATGCGACGCCATTTTCTGGGTCGTTGCCGGTTAAAAAATAGTAGTGAAATCAGTGCGCTCCCCAAGAACGCTAAAAATAAATAGGACATAATAACCTCCAAAGTAATGAATAACAGTTCTTAACGATTGTATATTGTACATAATATGAAAGCAATTATAAAAAGCCTAGGCGTACCTAGGCTTTTATCGGTTAATCTTTGGTTGTGAGTGAAACAATTGCTTTTGTTTGATAGTATTTTTCAGGATTGGTTTCAAAAGTTAACCAATCTGCATCAGCGAATAGACCAGCCAATGCAAGAATTGGGCGTTCTTTAGCGAGTTGTTGTTCGCTAGAAGTTGCAATGGCGTCTTGGTAGCTACCATTGAAGATTTCATCTAGATAAAAGGCTTGATCATCACCAACGTTTAAATAGGTAGTATCATTCTTCCAAGCATGTAGCAAATCCGTTTCCGAAAAAGTAACGGTTTCGTTATTTGAAAAAGTCATGATAAATTGCATATGGGTCAACTCCAATCAATTAATTAAGCAACAATCTATTTGGTTGCCTGCCTAAATTATAGCATTTAGATAATAAAAGGCGAACCTTTTGACAGTCATTGTGGTTAAAAAGTAGAATGAAGGTGAACAAAATAGAAAGGAAGTCATTGATATGGCAAACGAAGAACGATTAGATAGTTTGAAAAATGTAATTGAAGGCACAGTTAAGAAGGTTGTCAGTGAAGTGACACCTAATAAAGATAAGAAAGAAAAGGCGCAAAAAGCTGACAAAAAATAGGACTTAGTAATGAAGTAAAGGTCAAAATCATCCGTTTGGTTTTGGCTTTTTTATTGGAAAGCCGTTAAATGCGTTCGCTTTTACGAGGCAGGCTTGGTATAATTTAAAGGATAGTCAGAGGAAGTAGGTACAATTAATGGATTACGCAGAAATGTTAGACCGGCAAAAGCACATTCGTAATTTTTCGATCATCGCGCATATTGATCATGGTAAATCAACATTAGCTGATCGGATTCTCGAGATGACGGATACTATTGCCAAGCGCGATATGCAAGCGCAAGTCTTAGATGACATGGAATTAGAACGTGAACGTGGGATTACCATCAAGTTAAACGCGGTGGAATTACACTACCATGCCAAAGATGGCGAAACTTATATTTTCCATTTAATCGATACACCTGGACACGTCGATTTTTCATATGAAGTGTCACGAAGTTTGGCAGCTTGCGAAGGCGCCTTATTAGTCGTCGATGCGGCCCAAGGGGTTGAAGCACAAACGTTAGCCAACGTTTATTTAGCGGTCGACGATGATTTAGAAATCGTCCCTGTCATTAATAAAATCGATTTACCATCTGCACAACCAGACGTTGTTAAAGCAGAAATCGAAGAGATGATTGGTTTGGATGCTTCAGAAGCCGTGCTTGCTAGTGCTAAGAGCGGGATTGGGATTGAAGAAATCCTAGAAAAACTGGTAACGGACGTGCCAGCACCAACGGGTGATTTAAAAGCACCATTGAAGGCGCTGATTTTTGATTCGATCTACGATAGTTATCGGGGTGTTGTGTTAAACGTGCGGGTTTTTGATGGCACTGTTAAAGTCGGCGATAAGATTCGCTTGATGAATAACGGGAAAGAATTCGAAGTCACTGAAGTCGGTGTGATGTCGCCTAAAGCCGTTAAACGCGACTTCTTAATGGTTGGTGATGTGGGTTATATTACGGCCAGCATCAAGACCATTCAAGATACGCGGGTTGGGGATACGGTCACCCTTGCTGACAATCCGGCAGCAGAAGCCCTTGATGGTTATCGGCATATTCAACCAATGGTTTATTCTGGGATGTATCCCGTGGATAACGCGAAGTTTAACGACTTGCGTGAAGCCCTTGAAAAATTACAATTAAATGATGCCGCGTTGGAATTCGAACCTGAATCGTCACAAGCATTGGGCTTTGGGTTCCGTTGTGGCTTCTTAGGCCTCTTGCATATGGATGTCGTACAAGAACGGCTTGAACGGGAATTCAATCTTGACCTGATCATGACCGCACCATCAGTGGATTATCATGTCGATTTAACCGACGGCACAGAAGAAGTGATTGATAACCCATCAGAAATGCCAGAAACATCAAATATTTCAGAAGTTAAAGAACCGTACGTTAAAGCATCTATCATGGTACCGAACGATTATGTGGGGGCTGTGATGGAACTTGCACAACGTAAACGCGGCGAATTCGTCACGATGGATTACTTAGATACCTATCGGGTTAATGTCATCTACAACATGCCACTGTCTGAAATCATTTTCGATTTCTTCGATGACTTGAAGTCCAATACCAAGGGTTATGCCTCATTCGATTATGAAGTGACTGGCTATCGTGCGAGTGATCTGGTGAAGATGGATATTCTATTGAACGGTGAATCCGTTGATGCCTTGAGTTTTATCGTGCACCGTGACTTTGCCTTTGAACGAGGCAAAGCGATTGTTGGTAAGTTGAAAGAAACCATTCCACGTCAACAATTCGAAGTGCCGATTCAAGCAGCTATCGGGAATAAAGTGATTGCCCGTTCAACAGTCAAGGCCTACCGGAAAAACGTGCTCGCCAAGTGTTATGGTGGGGATATTACCCGGAAGCGTAAGTTGTTAGAAAAACAAAAAGCCGGTAAGAAACGGATGAAATCCGTGGGTTCGGTGGAAGTCCCACAAGAGGCGTTCATGTCCATTTTGAAGATGAATGATGAAGATACCAAAGGTAAATAAAAAAATAAAAGCGTGCTAGTCGAGGCTGACTAGCACGCTTTTTTGTTATTGAAAAGAAATAACAGTTTTACCAACACGTTAATGGATAGCGATTGAGACGAGCAGGATGTTTGGTCCCTATAAAAATCCGCTCCAGAAAGCTATTCATACTGCGCGCTGTTGATGGGTGCAAATAACTTAATGCAATATAATGCGCTAAGTCCAACAAGGACATATACGATGCGCGAAATAATAGCTGCTTGACCGCCAAATGACATAGCGACTAGGTCGAATTTGAATAGACCGACAAGTAGCCAGTTAAAACCACCAATGATTAATAAAGTAAGCGCGATATTGTCTAAGGTTTTCATAGTGACACCTCCTTTAGTAGCTTTAAGATAACATCCTCAAAGGTGGGGAACAATAAAATTACTTAGACCAAGTTTTGTAACTTAGCAAAAAATTAAGGGTGGTTTTTTAGAAGATAGATTGCAAAAAAAGCATGCTAGTCAAATTTGACTGGCATGCTTTTTGGTGTTTATTGAAGCATATCGATTAGTTTCAGAAAGATCATCATCACGAGGATGCTGACCCAAAAGAGCACATTCGATTTCTTCTTAAGTTGGTCATTTTTCTTTTGTTGGGCGATGAATAAGACGACTGATGAACTTAAGACGCCGATTGCAGCAATGATCACGATCAATAATAAAATGAGATGTTGAGCAGGTGACATGATGAGGCTCCTTTAACTGATTGATTCTAAGGAGCAGTATACCAAAAAAATGGAGAGACGAGAATAGTGAATCTACCTGATGAAGCATTAACTCTTGGTAAGATACATCGTTTTTAATTGGTTGAGATCCGCCTTAGTCAAACCCAGCCCGTGTTTCAAATAACCATTAACGCCACCATATTCTTTGTTCATTGTGTCATATGCGGCCTGTAGAGAGGGTTTACGGACGGCCATCATTGCAGTGATCGTTTTAACGGCTTTGGGGTTATTGTGAGTTGCCACCTTAATTTGTTCAATTGTCTTTTCATTTTCGGCGCGGCGATATTTATTAGAGGCGAGGTAGTCGTCCATGATGCTCTTTTGATCAACCCCGAGGGCACTGAGGACTAACATAGTACCGAATCCGGCACGATCTTTACCGGCTGTACAATGCCAAAGTGTCGTACCACTTTTATTATTCAATAAGACATTAAAGAACTGTTTATAGTTCGTGCGTGCTGCGGGATCAGTAACCAATTTTTGGTTAATATCAATCATGAAAGCTTCACCATCAACCTTATCGAGATTCTTGAAAAAGTCAGCTTGACTTGCCGAAGTCCCTAAAGACTTGGTGACACCATAGTGATTGTAGTGGACGTTGCTTAAAGCGGGATCGGGTTTAGCCGCAACTTCGCTACTAGTCCGTAAATCAACGATGTTATTTAATTGTTTTCCAACGGTTAACTTCTGTTTATCCTTCGTTGTTAAACCAGCTAATTCACCAGAACGAATTAACCGATTGGCTTTAATTTTGGCACCTGTTTTCGTGACAATTCCACCTAGATCACGAGTATTAATCGCACCGGCTAATTGAATGTGACGACTCATGTTTTGTTTAGGGACAAGGGTGGATTGATGAGCTGTCGATTGTTTAGTATTTTTTTGTGGGGTACAGCCGGCTGCCAAAAGTAATAAAGTTGTTGTTGCCACGTAAGGGATGATTGTTTGGCTCATGCGCATATTGATTGCTTCTTGTAAAACGATTTTTTATTCTTTACAAGGTTAAGCATAAACAAATAATGTAAAGTGTTTGTTGTTCTAGTGAAAATAAAGTGTAAAGCTTCGTAATGGTTTGGTAAATTCATAAAAAAAGGCCTAGTAGTGGTTTAATGATACAATGGGGTTAACTTTTAGATATGGAGGATGATAAGATGCATGCAACGCAACTATTAAGTGCAACGGTCGAACGCGCTCAAGAACGATTACTCGATACATTGGAACAAATGACAGTGGCTGAGGCCAATACAATGCCGCAGCCACTAATTAAATCGGTGACCTGGTTAGTATGGCATACTGCCCGTGAAATGGATTATCAGATTGCGGATTTGAAAGGGATACAACCATTGTGGATACGTGCAGGTTGGTCACAAAAATTTGCATTAGATCTACCCGATGCAACGCAAGATTGGTCGCATTCACCAGAAGAAGCAGCCAAAGTGATTATCATCGATAAAGCATTATTAATTGGTTACTTAGCAGACGCATTGCAATTGACGCTTGATTACCTGGCTGAAGTTACTGACGAGTCTTTATTAGAGATAATTGATGAAAATTGGACACCGGCAGTTACCCGTGAAGCACGCTTAGTCTCAATCGTGGATGATGCGGTCATGCATTCCGGGCAAGCTGTTTACACTAGAAGAATGGTAATGGGGAAATAACTGCTAGGACAGGATTGGAATCGGTTTAACGAATAATTAGTGAAGGGTAAAAATAGATACCGTATGGTATCTATTTTTTGTTATCCGGCAATTGAATTGCGTGCTACTATATTAAATGTAATTAATAATAATTTGGAGGAATTATCAATGAAGACAAAATTATTTTCAGCATTAGCAACAATGGTAGCACCAACAGCAATGACAGTGGGGTCAGTATCAGCTGACGCAGTTGCTCCGCAAACATCAAAAGCCGACTTTAGTGTTGTTGCTAAGGATCCAACAAACCCAACAGATCCTGAAAATGTGACATTAGTATTAAAATCAGTACCAAGTTTCAGCTTTGGGACAATTGAAGCTAGTGCGATTTATGCTGGTTTTACTGGTAAAGTTGCTAAAACAGCTGGCGCTTTAGAAATTGCTGATATACGTTTAGGCAAATCTGACTGGTCGTTGACAGCTGACATGGCTCAATTCACAGATGATGCTAATAAACTAACAGGCGCAATATTGAATTTAGATTCTACTGGTTCACTTGGTGAAACTTTAACAGGTGCTGTTAAGGACGATTCTCCTGCCGTTGAAGTGGTTAAAGGTAACGGGAAACATGGTGTCGATAATTTTAAGATGGAAGCAGCTACGTTAACATTAGCAGCAAATCCAGCAGCCGATTTAGCTAAAGATGAGAGTTTCACAACAACAATTAATTGGAATCTTTCATCAACAACACCAACTGCACCAACTGCTTAATCATTTTACTATTAAACGCACGAAATAAGTGAATAAAGTTAACGAAGCGATTGATGTGGAGGGTGAAAAGTATAAGCCAGATTCGTATTATACTGGAAAATTGAATAAAGATCCGAATACACCAGGGATTCCAGCTAAATATAAAATTGCTGCAGGGAATGTCTCTAAAGAGAAAACGGTTTATGTTGGTGGGTTAGCAGCCTACAAGAAAGCGGCGGATCTCGGTGGGACTTGGTCAGTTGATGGTTTGTCAGACCTAGCTAAGGCATCTGGTTCAACGAGTAATTGGCATTATGAATGGCAATTTACAGATGGTGAGGATAAGACAATAACCCCCGCTACTAATAGTGGTGTTTCTAATCTTAAGGGTGACATTACAAATTTAGCGAACTTAAATACGGAACAACCACTAACCTTTAGTAAAGATAGTACTTTCATGAAAGATGCTGCAGCTGCAACTACGGCTGGGAAGAGTTATCGAGCACAGCTAACATTAACGACTAACGTAACGGAAGAATCAAGTGGAAGTTCAAAAAAAGTTACGATTGTTTCTAACGAAGCTGAATTACAAGCGCAACCAGCAGTTGGTAAGTTGTCATTGGATCAAGTGCCTAGCTTTAGATTTGGGAACGTCTTGTCAAAAGATATTTATGTTGGTACAACTGCTCAGGACAAGCAATATCAGGTCAGTGATGGGTTGAAAATCACGGATACCAGAGCAACGCCAGGTTGGAAATTGACAGCGAAGATGAGTAAAATGGCATCAACCACAGGCAAACAATTAAGCAGCACAGCCATTAATATGACTGGCTTGCCAACGAACGTAGGATTATCTGATAATGGTACTGAAACACCGATTATGACGGATAAGATGTCGAAAACATGGCAAGTTGCTGGGAAATTAGCATTAAGTGCCAATCCAAGTATTCAACTTGCGGCTGGTGATACATTCTCGAGCAACATTACGTGGACTTTAAATAGCGCACAACCCGCAGCACCAGCGGCTTAAGTTGTTGATTAGAATTAATAAGTAAATTAAAAAAGATGAATGATTTCCTGAATATCAGGGAACCGTTCATCTTTTTTTTTTAGTCGATATATTTAACAGCCGTGCCATAAGCGGCAACTGATTGCATATCTGTTCCGATTGAACCAGAGTCAAAGCGCATCATGACAACCGCATCTGCGCCCATTTCAAGTGCGTTTTGGCGAAGCCGGTCGATGGCTACGTCGCGTGATTCAGTCATCATTTCAGTATAGGCCTTGATTTCGCCACCGACGACATTTTTCAATGAAGCGCCGATGTTTTTGAAAACGTTCTTGGATTGAGTGGTTAAACCGAAAACTTCACCGAGCACTTCATATTTTTTACCAGGAATGGTTTCGGTGGTGGTGATGAGAATTGGATTTGTCATGATTAAAGCTCCTTTTTAGAAGAATAAGATTAACAATAATGTGATTAAAGCGGGTAAGCCTTGTAAGAAGAAAATTTTCTTGGTGGCGGTAAATGTCCCGTAAAGCGCAACGATGAAGATGTAGAGCATTAATAGGGCGAGGACAATCTTGAGCGTTTGGCCGGCTAATAATAGGTTGACCATGATAATTACGGCGCCCAACATTCCGTTATAAATGCCTTGGTTGGCAAGTGCCACGCGGGCATTTGGTAGTTTGACAAAGTCCAGCGGCATGTCAAAAGCTTTCGCCTTTGTTTCAGCACTGGCAAACATTTCCAGCCCCATGATACCGATGTGTTCAACGGCGATTAGGTAAGTTAAAATAAGAATCAATACTTGCATAAGTTAGTGCCTCCTCAATAGTGGTTTCATTGTAACAAAAACAATGACGCACGTCCAAATTAGGTCATAAAAAAACACGCCAGAGAATTTCTGGCGTGTTCCTTCATCATTAACCGCGGTCTGTATAACCGTTTGGATGATTTAAATGCCAATTCCAGGCCGTTTCAATAATGGCTTCCATGTTGTCGTATTGTGGTGTCCAACCCAAGACTTCGCGTGCTTTGTCACTTGCGGCAATCAAAGTACTTGGATCACCAGCACGACGCGGTGCCATTGTCACAGGAATTGCCTTGCCAGTCACTTTACGAGCGGCTTCGACAATTTCCATATTTGAAAAACCAGTTGATGAGCCTAAGTTAAAGGCGTTACTATCATGGCCTTCTTCGAGGTAACCGAGGGCCAAAATATGGGCGTCGGCTAAGTCTAACACGTGGACATAGTCGCGGACGTTAGTGCCATCTGGTGTATCATAGTCATCACCAAAGATGGAAAGTTGTTCGCGTTTGCCAGCAGCCACTTGTAACACGATTGGCAACAAGTGGGTTTCTGGGTGATGATCTTCTCCGATTGAACCATCTGGTTTGGCACCAGCGACATTGAAGTACCGTAATGCAACGAATTTAATGCCGTAAGCTCTGTCAGCCCATTTCATCATCGTTTCCATCATTAATTTACTTTCACCATACGGGTTGGTTGGGACTTGTGGGTCGGATTCCTTAATTGGAATTGATTTCGGTTCCCCATAAGTGGCCGCTGTTGATGAAAAGACGATGTGTTTGACGTCGAATTCATTCATCACCTCGAGTAAGGCAGTCATACCGTATGTGTTATTGTCGAAATATTTAAGTGGTGCTTGCATCGATTCGGGCACGATTGAGAAAGCGGCGAAATGAATCACACCGCTGACTTTTTCTTGTTGGAAGACGCTGCGCATGAAATCTTTGTCGCGAATATCGCCTTGATAAAAACGCGCTTGTGGATTAATGGCGGCTTGATGGCCGGTGACGAGACTGTCGACAACGGCGACATCCGTGCCGCGTTGAATTAATTGATCAACGGTGTGCGAGCCGATGTAGCCGGCGCCACCTAATACTAAAACTGTCATGGTTGTTTCCCCCTATGTAATAACCTTGTGTATCAATTAACAGTATATCATTTGGACTGATAAACAAAAGCATTGATTGGATTATTAAACGAAATATAATAATCTTTGCTATAATGGGTAAGTTAATGATTTGGAAGTAGCGAGGGATTAATGTGGAAGCACAATATGAATGGCAATTAAAAGCAACACCAACTGACCAAGACTTACAAGCAATAATGGCAGTTGAAGCACTCCCGAAAGCCGCAGCCCAATTGTTGTGGCAACGAGGAATCAAAACACCTGAGGCAATCAGTGCGTATATGCATCCGAATGTCGGTCAATTACATGATCCATACGCATTGTATGATATGCAAACGGCAGTCGATCGAATCCAAGCGGCTGTGATGGGCGGCGAAAAAATTACAGTCTACGGCGATTACGATGCCGATGGGATTACAAGTACCGCTTTGATGCAAGAGACGCTCGAAAGTTTAGGCGCCGATGTGGAAGTATATGTGCCCAACCGGTTTAAAGATGGCTACGGGCCCAATTTAGATGTCTATAAGCAACTCGTTGAAAATGGAACCCAGTTGATTGTGACCGTTGATAATGGGGTGAGTGGCTTAGAGCCAATCGCCTACGCGCAAGAACACGGTGTCGATGTGGTGGTCACAGATCATCATGAACTACCAAGTACATTGCCAAATGCGACAGCAATCATTCACCCCCGTCATCCAGAGGGACAGTATCCCTTTGGTGATTTATGTGGGGTTGGGGTGGCATTTAAAGTCGCTACGGCATTATTGGAAGAAATCCCTTACGAGAGTTTGGACCTAGTGGCGATTGGGACGGTCTGTGATTTAGTGTCACTGACTGATGAAAATCGCGTTTTAGTTAGCTTAGGCTTACAACAATTACAAAATACCAGTCGTCCCGGTTTAGTGGCTCTTTGCCAGTCAGCGGGTATTGAACAAGAAACGCTTGACGCCACATCGATTGGATTTGGGATTGGGCCACGTTTGAATGCGATTGGTCGCTTAGGTGATGCCAACTTAGGTGTTAATCTATTAACGACTTTCGATGAAGAACAAGCGGTGGAACAGGCCCAATTTGTGGAACAACAAAATAAAAAGCGCCAGGGTCTTGTGCAAGAAATTACTGCGCTAGCTAGCGAAATGGCACAAACACCTGAGAACCAAGCTAGTGCGACCTTAGTGTTGGCACATGAAGGCTGGCATGAAGGTGTGCTGGGGATTGTGGCGAGTCATATCGTTGAACAAACCGGTAAGCCAACTTTAGTGCTAGCAATTGATCCAGCAACTGGCCAAGCCAAGGGATCGGGACGAAGTGTTGAAGCATATCATCTCTTTAAAGCGCTTGATGCCCAACGCACATTGTTGACGCACTTTGGTGGGCATCATATGGCTGTTGGCTTAACGATGCCAGTCGATCAATTGGCTGCTTTACAAACGGCGATGAATACTTATGCCGCTGATAATCAGATTGATTTAACAACGAAACCCACATTGGCGGTTGATTTACAACTCGCATTAGCTGATGTGACGCCCGATGTTTATCAAGCCATCAGTCAATTAGCTCCTTATGGCACGGATAACCCAGAACCTTTGATTGAAATGACGGTGCCATCCGTCACCAATGTGAAGCAGATCGGTGCGGATCAGAAGCATTTGAAATTTACGGCAGTTGATCAAGAAGCGCAGTTAGCAGTCTTAGCATTTAACCGTGGTGCGTTGTACGACGATTTACAAGCGGTGGAACAGTTGAAATTAGTTGGTCAACTAAGTGAGAATACTTGGCGCGGCAATACGACGTTGCAATTGATGCTGAAAGATTTACAAACGAGTGGGCAAGTGTTAATCGATCAACGGAGTAATCGGTTGACGCAACAGTTGTTTAAAGCTAGTGGCACCTATGTCTTTTTCAATGAGAAGCATCTGGCACAGCTACAAAGTTATATCCCAGCCGGCAGCCAAGCCATCTTAGCAGCCGATGTCGCACAGCAAGCAGAATTGATTGTGGTTGATGAACCAACTGATTTAGATGAATTTGAAGCCTTTTATCGCCAACAACAGGCCACTAAAATCAGCTTTATCTTCTATAGTAAGTATTCGGCATATCTTGATGGTATTCCTGATAAGAAACAGTTTGCGACTTTCTTGGTTTACCTACGTCAACATCCAGGAATTGAAAAAGCACGGTTAGGGGAATTAGCGACTTATCTAAAAATTAAATTGCCGCTATTAATTTTTATGTTGCAGGTGTTTTTTGACTTAGGATTTGTTAAAATAGAATGTGGTCTCATTTCGGCCGCGGAACAACCGGAAAAGCACGCATTAGAAAGTGCACCGAGTTATCAACAACGATTAGCTAAAATTGACATGGAAAAGCAGCTTGTTTACTCAACCTTCGCGGAGATGAAAGACTGGCTGGCAGGATTCAATCAGTAGCAAACTGTTGAAAGAGTTAAGGAGCGAATTTAAAATGGCAATCAACTTTAAAGATTACGTTGCAAGTGTGCCCAACTTCCCTGAAGAAGGTGTCACATTCCGTGACATCTCACCTTTGATGTCTGATGGTGAAGCATATGCAGCAGCAACCGACAAGATCGTCGAATACGCAAAGAGTAAAGGGGTCGAAATGATCGTTGGCCCTGAAGCCCGCGGATTCATCGTCGGCTGCCCAGTAGCTTACAAATTAGGCGTTGGTTTTGCACCAGCCCGTAAAAAGGGGAAGTTACCACGCGAAACCGTCTCAGCAAGTTACGGCTTGGAATACGGCGAATCAACATTATACATGCACAAAGACGCGGTCAAACCCGGTCAAAAAGTGTTGGTCACAGATGATTTACTCGCAACAGGCGGCACAATCGCCGCAACCATCAAAATGGTTGAAGAATTAGGTGGGATTGTTGTCGGAACAGCCTTTTTAATCGAACTAAACGATTTAAACGGTCGCGAAAAAATTAAAGACTACGATATCTTCAAATTAATGGATTATTAATGGATGTCTTTCTAAGCTGGGAGAGTCTGAGCATTAACTTAGGTTGGTGAATAACCGATGCAATCGGGTTGTTTGCGGGACGTGGCTAGACGGAAGAAATTGCATCAGAAAGCACGTTAAGAAAAAATGTAACGTCAGTCAGTCGCTAAACGTAAGGACCTGGCTGAAGGAACATGCTAAAAAAGGATTCGCCATAACGGCGAATCCTTTTTTGATAGCTACATTCTGTCGCGGTATAGGCCAACGACCTTACCTAAGATGCTAACTTCATTCAAAATAATGGGTTCAAATGTATCGTTTTCTGGTTGTAGCCGATAATGATCAGGTTCCTGGAAGAATCGTTTGCAAGTTGCTTCATCTTCAGCAGTCATTGCAATCACGATGTCACCGTTATCGGCAGTCGCTTGTTTACGAACGATCACTTCATCGCCGTCTAAAATTCCGGCATTAATCATACTTTCACCGCGAATCGTCAACATGAACAAATCTTGTTCAGTTTGTAGACTTGGTGGAATCGGGAAATAATCGGTCGCTTCTTCAACCGCTAAAATGGGCACCCCAGCTGTAACAACACCGAGAACCGGAATCTTCTTCTGTGATGCACCAATTGCTGTCAAACCAGCTGCTGTTAATTCAATGGCACGTGGTTTAGTCGGATCTTTTTGTAAAAAGCCTTTTTTCTCAAGGCGTGCTAAATGGCCATGAACGGTAGAAGTAGAGGATAAATTAACGGCTTCGCAAATTTCACGAACCGTTGGCGGATAACCTTTATCTTGAACGCGGTCATGGATAAAACGCAAGACCTCTAATTGCTTGGATTCTGTTCTCGTCATAAGAGCACCTCATTTGTTCTAATAGCTATATGTTAGCATACCTATAGCGGGATTTCAAACAAGCGTTCGTGTTTTTTGACATTTTACGGATTTTAGTCCAAAATAGACAAATAGTTTGAATTGGAGGGCAACAAGATGGCAATGGATCAAAAACGATTAGACCGAATTAATGAATTAGCACACAAAGCAAAAGCTGAAGGACTAACTGAAGCTGAAACAGCAGAACGTCAAACACTGCGCGATGCCTATTTAAAGGATTTCCGCGAAAGTTTCCGCTCACAAGTTGAGATGCTACAAGTGTATGACAAAGAAGGTAAGGAAGTCACTCCTGAAAAAGTGAAGGATATCCAACGGGAAAAAGGCTTGCGTGACGATTAATCTTAGAATTCCGCTTTCTTTTTAGGTTAATTATGTGTAAACTATTTAAGTGAACTGAATTAGGAAGGGGTGCATAAGATATGGGATTAGGCATTTTATTATTTGTCATTGGGGCTTTATTAGGCGCAGTCGCTGGTTTCTTTGGCGCACGTGCTTACATGAAGAAGTATTTCCAAGACAATCCACCAATTAACGAAGAAATGTTAAAGGCTATGATGATGCAAATGGGTCAAAAACCATCTGAAAAGAAATTAAATCAGATGATGAGCTCAATGAAAGCACAACAAAAACGTAGCAACAAAAAATAAAACAGTCAAGTCGGTTTTAAAAGGGTTTCTAACGAACAAGTCGTTTGTTAGAAGCTCTTTTTTTATCATAATAAGAACGGAAATACAAATGATTGTCCGGCTTAATTAAGATTGTTATAATAGGACTTATCGAATTTTAGAGGATAGGAGCACAACATGGGAATTTTTAAAAAACTAGGGTGGTATTTTAAACAAGAATACCGCCGCTATTTATGGGGCGTCATCTTTTTAGTCCTCGTGGCGATTGTCCAAATTGTGCCACCAAAAGTGATTGGGACCCTGGTTGATTTAATGGACGCCAAACAATTAACGGCCCAAAAATTAATCATGTGGCTCGGCGTCTTGTTAAGCGCAGCGATTTTACAATATGTTTTTCGCTATGGTTGGCGGACCCGGATTTGGGGCGGCGCGGCTAAACTGGAACGGACATTGCGGAGCCGATTGTTCTGGCATTTCATGAAGATGGACACGACCTTCTTCCAAAAACATCGGACAGGTGACTTGATGGCACATGCCACGAATGATTTAACCGCGATTCAACAAGTGGCTGGTGCCGGTATTTTAACCTTTGCCGATTCAATCATCACTGGTGGGACAACGATTATTGCAATGGTGATTTTCGTTGACTGGCGCTTAACGTTGATGGCCTTGATTCCAATGCCCTTGTTGGCCGTTGCGTCACGACGGTTAGGTGCACATTTACACACAGCGTTTGGGCAATCACAGGCGGCTTTTTCACGGTTAAATGATAAAACCCAAGAGAGTGTCTCTGGGATTAAAGTCTTAAAAACGTTTGGCCAAGAAGAAGCTGATATTAAAGATTTCAACGAGATTGTCACGAAGACAATTGCGATTAATAAACGTGTGAATATGATTGATGGTTTATTTGATCCCGCCATCAGTTTGATTATCGGGTTAACGTACATTGTAACAATCATTTATGGCGGGACGTTGGTTATGAATCACAGCATTTCGATTGGTCAATTGATTTCGTTCATTAGTTATATCGCGGCGCTTGTTTGGCCAATGTTTGCGATTGGGCGCTTGTTCAACGTCTTGGAACGGGGCAATGCGAGTTATGATCGGGTTGATCAACTTTTGAAAGAAACCAGCACCATTGTCGAAGCACCGGATGCGATTCAAACACCAGCAACTGGCGATATTCATTATGCTGTTCAAAAATTTACGTACCCTGGCGACAAACAACCAACGCTCAAACAGGTGGCGTTCACTCTGCCACAAGGTAAAACGTTGGGCATTGTCGGAAAAGTTGGTTCGGGTAAAACCACACTGATTAAATTATTATTGCGTGAATATGATCAGTATCAAGGCGAGATTCAAATTGATGGTCACGATATCCGGGATTATTCGCTGGATGCGTTACTTGATAGTATCGGCTATGTGCCACAAGATAATTTCTTATTTTCAACGGATGTCCGCGACAATATTCGGTTTGCTGATTTTGACCGAAATCAAGCGGCGGTTGAAGATGCCGCGATTTCGAGTGCGGTGCATGATGATATTTTAACGTTTGTCCAAGGTTATGAGACGGTCGTTGGTGAACGCGGTGTGTCGTTATCTGGTGGGCAAAAACAACGAATTGCGATTGCGCGAGCGATTATGACTGATCCAGAAATTCTGATCTTAGATGATTCGCTATCAGCCGTTGATGCAAAGACTGAAGAAGCGATTTTAATGAATTTGAAAACGATGCGGGCTGATCAAACCACCATTATCACTGCTAATCGCTTGAGTAGTGTGATGCACGCCGATGAAATCATTGTCATGGATGACGGTCAAATCACCGAACGTGGGACACACGAAGCACTCCTTGCCGCAGATGGCTGGTACGCAGAGATGTGGTTGAAGCAACAATTAAGTCAAGCCTTAGGAGGTGCATAAGATGGCCAAGCAATATCAATCAGAATGGTCTAAGAAAGTTCCATTGAAAGAGCAATTGCACATCATGAAACGCCTCTTTGGTTATACGAAACGCTATAAACGCCAATTTATCGGCGCAATTGTGGCCGCCGCAGGTTTAGCGACCATCAATATTTTATTACCACGATTACTACAAGTCTTTATGGATCGTTACTTAACCAATCAGAGTGCGACCACCCAAGTTTTAATGGGGGTTGCGGCGTTGTACGGTTTAGGCGTGATTCTCAAAGCCATTACACAATTTTTCCAATCTTTCCTTTTTGGAATGGGTTCGGAACGCGCGATGGAAGATGTCCGGCGCGATTTATTTCAGAAGTTCCATCAACTCGGGATGCGTTATTTCGATCAGACGCCAGCAGGCTCGATTGTCTCACGAGTCACGAATGATACGATGACTTTGATTGATTATTGGAATGTTTTCTTATCCATGTTAGTCGGTTCATTTTCAATCATTTCAGCGTTCATTGCGATGTGGTTAATTTCACCAAAAATTGCCCTTGCAACGGCAGCGTTTCTACCAATATTGTTAATTGTTATCTGGTATTACAGTAGTTACAGTGCGCGGGTTTACCGGCATATGCGTGAAAAATTGAGTCAGTTGAATACGAAACTCAACGAATCAATCGAAGGGATTACGATTATCCAACAATTCCGCCAGGAAAAACGGTTGACCGACGAATTCGAACAAGTTAACGCGGACTATTTAAAAACGCGCGAAGCGATGATTCGAACGAACTCGTTGTTGCTCGCACCAATTGTGAATTTACTCTATACACTGGCATTGGTCGTTGTCTTGAGCTTGTTTGGTGTCTCAGCCCTGCATAGCTTTGTCACGGCGGGTTTGGTTTATGCGTTCACAACCTATGTTGGGAACTTCTTTAATCCGATGACCAATATGATGGATTCTTTATCATCATTACAAGATGGAATGGTCGCTGGTCGCCGAATTTTCAGAATTCTCGATCAAGAAGAATATGCGCCAGCTCAAAATGCCGATGCTGCAAATGAAATTACTGAGGGTCGCGTCGAATTCAAGCATGTTTCGTTTTCATACGATGGGAAAAATGAAATTTTGCATGACATCTCATTTGTTGTTGAACCTGGACAAACTGTCGCCTTAGTTGGGCATACCGGTTCTGGGAAAAGTTCAATTATTAATGTCATGATGCGGTTCTATGAATTTTATGAAGGTCAGATTCTAATCGACGGACATGATATTCGGAGTTTTCAGACAGCAGAACTGCGCCGCAAGATGGGGCTTGTTCTACAAGATGCATTCATGTTTTATGGTGATGTCGCATCAAATATTCGATTATTTAATCAAGAGATTACAGATGCCCAAATTCGCGCAGCGGCTGAATTCGTGCAAGCTGATGACTTTATCGAACAATTACCTGGTCAATATCATGCTCGTGTAATTGAAGGTGGCGCCCAATTTTCAAGTGGACAACGCCAATTAATTTCGTTTGCGCGAACATTGGTTACAAATCCTAAAATCTTGGTCTTGGACGAAGCGACGGCTAATATCGATACGGAAACGGAATCGATGATTCAAACTGGTCTCGCTCGGTTACGTCAAGGACGTACAAGTATTGCCATCGCGCACCGTCTATCGACGATTCGCGATGCTGAATTAATCTTGGTTTTAGATCAAGGGCAGATTGTCGAACGGGGTAATCATGATAGCTTAGTGGCTCAAAAAGGACGTTATTATGAAATGTATCAACTCCAAAATGGTGGCAGTGAAGAATAA
This sequence comes from Latilactobacillus sp. VITA-14, assembly GCF_046580785.1. Taxonomy (NCBI): domain Bacteria; kingdom Bacillati; phylum Bacillota; class Bacilli; order Lactobacillales; family Lactobacillaceae; genus Latilactobacillus; species Latilactobacillus sp. VITA-14. The sequence continues at coordinate 89,759 of NZ_JBJKTM010000001.1, read as the reverse complement.
GCAGTTTCAAAAAAACACGACTATTATTATTGCGGAGTAAATCGGGAGGAATTTAGCACATGAAGAAAAGACGCTGGCTGAAATGGTCGTTAATTAGCGTTGTTGTCTTAGTGGTGGTAGCACTATTTGGTGCCACTATGTATATGTATCAATACGCATTTGTACCGGGGCAAAAATCATTCTTAAATGGTGGTAAGCCAACGAAAGTCTATCAAGACAATCAACGTTGGTTAAAAAATGTTAAACAATCAAAGTGGCATCAACAATCTGCCACAGATGATTTAAAATTGGCGGCAATTTATGTGCCAGCAACAAAACCTACGAACAAAACAATTTTAGTTGCGCACGGCTATATGGGTAAAAAAGAGGATATGGCACGCTATATTCACATGTATCACGATCTTGGCTACAACGTTCTCGCACCGGATGACCGTGCAGCAGGTGAATCGGAAGGTGATGCCATTGGCTATGGTTGGACGGATCGCTTGGATTACGTCAAGTGGGCCCAAAAAATTGTCGCTACCAACGGACAGGATAGTCAAATTGCCCTTTTCGGGGTCAGCATGGGGGGCGCGACCGTCATGTTTACCGCGGGTGAAAAATTACCTAAGCAGGTGAAAGCGGTGATTGAAGATTGTGGTTATAATAGCATCGCTGACGAACTCGCTTACCAACTAAATGACCTCTTTGGATTGCCGAAATTCCCGTTATTTTACACAACGAATTGGATGGCACGGGTTCGCGCCGGCTATAACTTTAATGATGGCGATACTGCTAAGAGTTTAGCTAACTCGAAATTGCCAATCTTCATGATCCATGGCGATCAAGATAAATTTGTACCAACCAAAATGGTGTATACAAATTACAAAGCGGCGCATGCACCTAAACAACTCTGGGTGGTTCCGGGGGCAGCTCATGGTGAAGCCTTGGCTACAGATCCAACAACCTATCGTAATAAAGTTGCGCAATTTTTAAATGAATATCTTCAATAAGTCTGATTAATTGTATTTTGAAGCCGATTTGGTATGATAGATATATAAATATATTGATATTGCTAATCCGTTAGGTGAGGCTCCTATATGAACAAACGCTGCTACTCAGAAACATCGAGAGATGCCAATTGAGTCAACAGAAACTGCCCTGAAGGCTTTTTCTAATGTAGCTGAACAAAGTTCTACGTCATATAGTGCTAAAGCTCAACGATTGGAATGGCTTGTTTTTCTTGTGAGGCATCCTTTCTTTGAGGATGCCTTTTTTATGCGGATCAGCTGCGAATGGGAGGGATTACGATGGCTAAGACAATTAAAATGACACTCAATCAGATTAATCAATTAACGCCAAAAGCGAGTTTAGAACATTTCGAAACTGACAAGAAGGGGTTATCACGGCAGCAGCGAACAGCACGGTTACAAACCTATGGGGAAAATACGATTCAAAAGTGGCAACAGCGTTCGTTATTGCGAGCTAGTTGGCAGAGTGTGCAAGATCCGTTTATCGGCGTATTAGCTGTCTTAATGATCATCTCCTGGCTCAGTCGAGATATTGATGGCGCGATAGTTATGTTAATCATGATTGTTGTGTCTAGTAGCATTAGATTCGTGCAAGAGCGCAAGTCCGAGCAAGCGAGCATTGCTTTACAAGCGATGTTAGCAAAGACCAGCCGGGTTGTAATTGAGGGTCAACCAACTGAAGTTGCCGCACAAAGTCTGGTACCTGGGGATATTGTGCAGCTGCAGACGGGGGATTTGGTGAATGCTGATTTAAAAATTCTGGCGAGCCATGATTTACAAATTAATCAATCTTCTTTGACGGGTGAATCAAAACCCGTGAGCAAACGCATAACAGCGTAAGCAACTGACGTAACGAATGCGGCGGATATGGCGAGTTTATTGCTGATGGGCAGCACCGTTGTCAATGGGCAAGTGATTGCCACGGGTCAAGCGACTTGCTTTAGCGCAATTGTGACTACTGAACCTAAGTCGCGACCGAATCAATTTGATGCAGGGTTAAAACACATCAGTTGGTTATTAATTCGCATGATGCTCGTTTTGGTGCCCTTTGTATTTGTGATTAATGGTGTGACTAAGGGAGATTGGCAACAGTCGTTTTTCTTTGCGATTGCAGTGGCAGTTGGTTTGACACCGGAGATGTTACCGATGATCGTTAATAGTAATCTGGCGAAAGGCAGTGTCGTTTTAAGTCAACAACAGGTCATCGTAAAGCAGTTAAAGGCCATTCAGAATCTCGGGGCGATGTCGGTTTTATGTACGGATAAAACGGGGACGTTGACGGAAGATCATATTAAATTGATGTACTATGCAGATATTTTAGGCGAGCGGGATGTGCAAGTTTTGCGATTAGCATATTTGAACGCCAAGGGTCAATCCGGCTGGCAGAACCTTCTGGATGAAGCGATTATTCATTACTATGAACAAGACCAAACCAATGATGACTTTCCATATCAAAAATTGGGCGAGATTCCATTTAATTTCGAGCGGCGGCGGCTAACGGTCTGGCTCAAAAACCATGCAGGTAATCAATTAGTGCCAAAAGGGGCCTTTGAAGAAGTGCTAGCAACGTGTTCCCAAGTCAGGTTAGCGGATCAGATTGAGCCGTTGACTGAAGTGCAAAAGCAGAACCTAGTGGCAGTGCATGATCGTTTGGCACAACAAGGGATGCGGATGCTGGCGGTTGCTTATCAAGATGAGTTAGCAGAGACGGCATCAATTGACCGCGTTGGTAATCAAGGTTTGATTTTCGCCGGCTTTTTGGGCTTTTTGGACCCACCAAAACAATCAGCTATCTCGGCAATTCAACAACTACAAGCTCATCAAGTGGCGGTCAAAATTTTAACGGGTGACAGTGCTTTAACGACGCAGCAAGTTGCCCAAAAAGTGGGCATTCAGAATCTAGCTGTGACCACTGGTGAGATGTTAAAGACGTTAACGGATGCACAAGTCAGTGAGCTATTAACCGAGCAAGCATTATTTGCCAAATTGGCTCCACTTCAAAAAGCGCGTTTAATCCGTTTATTACAAGCACAAGGGGAAGTCGTCGGTTTCATGGGCGATGGCATTAATGATACGACAGCTTTGAAACAAGCAGATGTCGGGATTTCAGTTGATAATGCCGCAGACCTCACAAAGGATGCTAGCGATGTAATCCTACTGGAAAAAGATTTGAACGTTTTAGAACACGGGGTACTTGAAGGACGGAGAGTCTTTATCAATATGTATAAGTACATTCGGATTACGTTAGCTTCTAATCTAGGAAATGTTTTGAGCGTGCTGGTTGCCAGCATCTGTTTACCATTTTTACCAATGTTGTCACTGCAAATTCTTGTCCAGAATTTACTGTATGATGTCGCACAACTCTGGTTACCTTGGGATCGGGTTGCTGAAGATCAATTGCGCCAACCAACACAGTGGGCAACTAAAGGCTTACTGAAGAGTGCGTTTATTCTAGGACCGTTGAGCTCAATGGTTGATATCTTAACGTTTGCGATTCTCTGGTTTGGATTTGGCCTGCAAACATCAGCTCAACAGGGGGCTTTCCAAGCGAGTTGGTTCGTCGTTGGTTTATTGACGCAGATGCTAGTGGTTTATGTATTACGGACACCAGCATCACCGTTCAAGGATCGCGCAAATTGGCGTGTTTACTTGGGGAGTTTAATCAGTTTGTTAATTGGAGGTATTCTGGTATTGACACCGCTCAGACAAGCCGTTGATTTCCAAGCGATTCCAACACAATTTGGCTGGATTGCAGTGGCATTAGTTACGGCTTATCTATTGGTGACGAATGCGGTTAAGAATTTAACGCGCTAAAAAAACTGCTAGATGATATCATCTAGCAGTTTTTTGTTATTATTTTTTATCAGGTAGTTCATATTTAAAATCAGGGTTAATTTCGTGGTCAATTTGATCAAATGCGGCTTGCATTTGATGATTGACAACTTCTAAGTTCTCTTCGTTGAGTTTTAATTTCGGATCGATTGGGATTGGTTCACCAAAACGAATCGTAATCTTTTTCCGTTTTAAAACATCAGAGAATTTTAATGGCCCTTGGTAGACTGCTGGTACGAGTGGGACCCGCGCCATCTTGGCAATTACGACCGCGCCGCCTTTAAGTTCGCTTGAATAGCGGCTACCAGTGGGGAACATGATTAACGAAAGTTCTTTTGAGCGGAGGGCTTTCACTGGTGTTTTAATCGCCGATGGGCCAGGATTTGTTCGGTTCACAGGAAATGCGTTTGCGTGGGTTAAGATGAAGCGTAGAATTGGGTTTTTAAAGAGTTCTTCTTTGGCCATGAACGTGAACTTTCGGGGACTAGCAGCAAGTGCGAAGAAGATTGGATCCCACCAAGTTCGGTGCGGGCCAACTAAAACATAAGTCCCTTCAGGCAGGGCTTCTTTATTTTCGACCTTCAAATTGCCATTCAATAACCAGGCTAAAATGCGGACGATAAAACGTGCAAATGAGAAAAACATAGTTTAGATTCCTTTCAAACGTGACTAGTATCTGCTCATTATACCAAATAATGATACTCTTTGTTATAATATGCCTAAATACAAATGAGGTTGAAGGTAGAACGATGTTAAAAGCAGATGAGCGAATTGACCAATTATTTCGCTTAGATATTCAGATTATTCAAAGCCCATCCGTCTTTTCCTATTCGATGGATGCGGTGTTGTTAGCCGACTTTGCCCAGTTACCAAAACGCGGGACGATTGTCGATTTGTGCGCAGGCAATGGGGCGGTTGGATTATTCATGAGTCCCAAAACAAATGGTCAAATTATCGGTGTTGAACTTCAAGAACGGTTGGCCGACATGGCACAACGGTCAATTGAATTAAATGACTTAACCGACCAGGTGAAAATGCTCAATATGGATTTGAAAGACGTTAACACTAAGATTCATAAGGACAGCGTCGATATTGTGACCTGTAATCCACCATATTTTAAGGTTGAACCCAATAGTCAAAAAAATCCCAATCAACATCTGGCACTGGCGCGGCATGAGATTGCAACAGACTTACGCACTGTGGTTCAAACCATGAGTGGCCTGTTAAAGATGAATGGTAAAGGGTATTTAGTCCACCGTCCCGAACGGTTCTTAGAAATCTGTGACGAACTACGCGCCGCACGTATGGAACCCAAACGCGTCCGGTTTGTTTATCCCAAAGCAGGCAAAGAAGCGAATATGGTGTTAATTGAAGCGGTCAAAGATGGTAAAAAAGGGGGCTTACGAATGCTTCCGGAACTGACGATTTATGACCAAGACAGCCACTATACACCAGAGATGCGCACGAAGTTATTCATGGCTGACAATGACTGAGAAGGCTTATTATTTTTACGTATTAGTCTGCGCCGATCATAGTTTTTATGGGGGGTTCACGACTGACGTTACCAAACGCGTTGCCACGCACAATGCTGGCAAAGGTGCGAAGTACACAAAATTGCGCCGACCAGTGCGGTTATTATATTTTGAAACGTTTAGTGATAAATCGGCGGCGCTTAAAGCAGAGTATGCGTTCAAACATCAACCCCGCCGCAAAAAAGAACAATATTTAATGGAACATGGCATTTCAAGAACTCAATTTTAGAATGGAGAGACCAATATGCAACCTAAGTTAGTTGTCGATCAACACATTCATTTACAACCTGTGACGGAAGCGGATGCGCCGGCGTTATTTCAGTTAGTGGATCAAAATCGCGTCAATCTCGATACTTGGTTACCATGGGTGGGCGATATCGAATCAGTGGCCGATGAACTTGGCTTTTTAAAATATGCGCAACAACAAATGGCAAACCAGGAACTTTGGATGGCAACGATTTGGGATGACCACCAGTTAGTTGGTACGATTGATGTCCACAATATTGACGACTTGAATCGTGCGGGTGAAGTTGGCTATTGGTTAGATGAAGCTTTCCGCGGACGAGGTGTCATGCATCGCGCACTAGCCGCCATTGAACAATACGCGGCCAGTGAATTGGAACTTGACCAGTTGAGTATCATTGCTGCACACGAAAACGTGGCGAGTCAGCAAGTCGCGCTAAAAGCGGGCTATCTAGCGGTTGAAACAGTGAGTGGCGTTACCTCAGTGAGCCACCAACCACAAGATGCAACCCGTTATCAGAAACAATTGGGCGGCATGTAAGTTCTTGTTGACGCGCCTTGTTATTTTTAGTATACTTTTAAACGGTATTTCAATACCAAAAAATAATTCACACTGGTTGATTTCTAGAGAGGTGCTTGGCGACAAGTTCTCTAAAAAAGTGAAACCAGTGGTCGAAAAAAACCATATGGAGGTCTGTTGACATGGCTGTATTGTCAATGAAACAATTATTAGAAGCGGGTGTTCACTTCGGTCACCAAACACGTCGTTGGAACCCAAAAATGAAGAAATTTATCTTTACTGAAAGAAATGGTATCTACATCATCGACTTGCAAAAGACAGTTCGCATGGTTGACGATGCTTATGACTTCGTTAAAGAAGAAGCTGCTAACGAAGGTGTATTCTTATTCGTTGGTACTAAGAAACAAGCACAAGATGCAATTGCTGAAGAATCAGTACGTGCAGGCCAATACTTTGTAAACCACCGTTGGTTAGGTGGGACTTTGACTAACTGGGACACAATCCAAAAACGGATCAAACGTCTTAAAGAAATCAAAGCAATGGACGAAGATGGTACATTCGATCGTTTACCTAAGAAAGAAGTTGCCTTGTTGAAGAAACAACAAGAAAAACTTGAAAAATTCTTAGGCGGTATCGAAGATATGCCTCGCATCCCAGACGTAATGTTCGTTGTTGATCCTCGTAAAGAACGCATTGCTATCAAGGAAGCGCAAAAATTAAATATCCCAGTCGTTGCTATGGTTGATACTAACTCAGATCCTGATGATATTGATGTTATTATCCCATCAAACGATGACGCTATCCGCGCTGTTCGTTTAATCACAGCTAAAATGGCTGATGCTATCATCGAAGGCCGTCAAGGTGAAGATGATGTTGAAGAAGCTACATTTGCTGCAGAAAACAAATCAGCAGACTCAATGGAAGAAATCGTTGAAGCAGTTGAAGGCGACAACGATACTAACACTGACGCTAAATAGTAGATTCAAATAAGCTGTCTTAGAGGTTTCGCAAATACTGCCTGACTTGTGGGACAGCTTTTTTTAAACCAATTATATTGAATATAAATTGTCGGAGGTATGAATTATGGCTGAAATTAAAGCTGCTCAAGTAATGGAATTACGTAAGAAAACTGGCGTTGGGATCATGGACGCTAAAAAAGCCCTTGTAGAAAGTAACGGCGACGTTGCTCAAGCAATCGATGCTTTACGTGAAAAAGGGATGGCAAAGGCTGCTAAGAAGAGCGACCGCATTGCTGCTGAAGGTTTAGCAGGCATCGCCATCGATGGTAACACTGCTGCAATCGTTGAAGTGAACTCAGAAACTGACTTCGTTGCTTCAAACGATCAATTCAAAGCTTTATTGAAAGATATTGCTGAAACAATCGCTAAAAACAAACCAGCTGACATGGCTGCTGCAGAAGCATTACCAATGGGCGAAGGCACAATTGCTAGCTCAGTAATCAACTTAACTGCTGTTATCGGCGAAAAGATCAGCTTCCGTCGTTTTGAATTAGTTGAAAAAAATGATGGCGACCACTTTGGCGCATACCTACACAATGGTGGCCAAATCGCTTCATTAGTTACTTTAGAAGGTGCTGACGATGAAGCAGCTCATGACGTTGCAATGCACGTTTCAGCTGTTAACCCTCAATACGTTTCTCGCGAAGATGTTCCTGCTGAAACATTGGATCACGAACGTGAAGTATTAACTGAAGAAACAAAGAACGAAGGCAAACCAGAAAACATCATTCCTAAGATCGTTGAAGGCCGTGTTAACAAGTTCTTGTCAGAAATCAGCTTGAACGACCAAGCTTTCATCAAAGACTCAGATCAAACTGTTGCACAATTTGTTGCATCTAAGAACGGTAGCGTTAAAGGTTTCGTTCGTTTCACAGTTGGTGAAGGGATCGAGAAAAAAGAAAATAACTTTGTTGATGAAGTCATGGGCCAAATCAAATAAGCTTATTTTGCTTCAAAAAGGGAACGCAATTTGCGCTCCTTTTTTTTGCAGTTTTACGATAATTCAGAATCGCATACCCAAATAACTTATTAAATATGGTAAAATGAGCCTAGTAATCAACGGAGGGATATCAATCATGTCAAATACAAAATACAAACGCATCGTCTTAAAAGTGAGTGGTGAAGCACTTGCTGGCGACCAAGGTTTCGGAATTAACCCTGAAATTGTTAAAGTAGTCGTAAACGAAATCAAATCAGTTCACGATTTAGGGGTTCAAATTGCCATTGTCTGTGGCGGTGGGAACATCTGGCGTGGTGTGACTGGTGAACAAATGGGCATGGAACGTGCGCAAGCCGATTATATGGGCATGATGGCAACGGTCATGAATGCTTTAGCTTTACAAGATAACTTAGAGAGCATTGGTGTCCCAACGCGTGTGCAAACATCAATTGAAATGCGTCAAATCGCAGAACCTTATATCCGTCGGAAGGCTGTTCGTCATTTAGAAAAAGGCCGCGTTGTGATTTTTGCTGGTGGGACAGGGAACCCTTACTTCTCAACAGATACAACGGCTGCATTACGAGCTGCTGAAATTGATGCAGATGTGATCTTGATGGCTAAGAACAACGTTGATGGTGTTTACTCTGCTGATCCTAACACTGATTCAAGTGCCGTTAAATTCGACACATTAACACATTTAGATATTATCAACAAAGGCTTGCAAGTGATGGATTCAACTGCAAGTACTTTATCAATGGACAATGATATCCCATTGGTAGTCTTCAACTTAAACGAACCAAACAATATCAAAAAAGTTGTTGAAGGTGCCAACATCGGGACAACGATCGAAGGAGGAGAATAATATGGCAAATCCAATTTTAGATGAAGCAAAAGCAAGCATGGAAAAAGCAGAAGCTTCATTACAAAGAACATTAGGCCAAATTCGTGCTGGTCGCGCGAATGCAAGCTTGGTTAACCGCGTGAATGTTGAGTATTACGGTGCAATGACACCACTTAACCAAATCGCCGCAATTACAGTCCCAGAAGCACGGGTCTTGTTGATTACCCCTTATGACAAGGGTGCGCTTGAAGATATCGAAAAAGCTCTTTATACAGCTGATTTAGGGATTTCACCAGCCAACGATGGCTCAGTAATCCGTTTAGTAATTCCACAATTAACTGGTGAACGTCGGAAGGAAATTGCTAAAGAAGTTGGTAAAGAAGCTGAAATCGGCAAAGTTGCCATCAGAAATGCACGTCGTGATGCAATGGACAGCTTGAAAAAAGCTGAAAAAGCAAGCGAGATTAGTGAAGATGAAATGCATGATTTAGAAGAACAAGTTCAAAAATTGACGAATGAAGCAACGAAGAAGATTGACGAAATCGCCAAGAACAAAGAAAAAGAAATCACAGAAGGTTAATCCCTAATGGATGCAAAAAGCCCCGCCACAACAGTGGCGGGGCTTTTTTTGCGTTAATGAATAATTTTACTCTTCGTCGCTTCTTTGTGGAGTTTTTCAAAGAATGGATTGATTCGATCTTTCAGGAAGAGGCCAATTAGGAAGAAAACAACCGCAAAGAGCGCTAGGATGATAAAGTTATGCCAGAGGTTCGGTGCGTAAATCCCACCAGTTGGTTCGCGTAAGAGGTTGACCCCGTATTTGAACGGTAAAATGGGGTTAATAAACTGGAAGAATTGATCGGAGAGGACAACTGGGAAGTTCCCGCCACCGCCAGAGATGGAAAGCACCAAGACAATCATCGCAATTCCTTTACCAACGTTCCCGAACATCGCGGCGAGAACGTAAACAATTGTCATGAAGACCATGCTCAGGAAGACGGCTAATAAGATTAGCGGTAGTTTATCAACGATGTAGGCCTTCAATAAGAAAATATTACCAAGCGTCACAATCACGGCTTGGGCGACACCAATGACGATGTAGGTTAGCCAGCGAGCAATAAATTGCTGTTTCTTAGTGTACCGTTTCTTTTGTTTGTCGTCTAACGCGAAGTTGGTTAAGACGATGTTACTCAAAAGAAGTGCACCAACCCAGAGACAAAGGGCTGTGTAGAACGGCGCACTTGCTGAGCCATAGGTCTTAATCGGGTAGACGTGTTTTTCTTTCAGTTCAACCGGTTTGGCTAAGAAATTACTTTCCTTAGTTGCATCGCGGCGAAGCAATTTAATCAGATCTTTGAGATCGACCGTCTTTTGTTGTTTGCGAATCGCCTCAGCGCCTTTTTGGATCCCGCTACGTAAGAATGGCCAATCATTGTTGATGAGGTCGGTCGCATCATTTAAGGCGGTTTTAACGAGTGGGAATTTCTCGTTGGCCATGTTGAGCGTCGTTGTTAAGTCGTTTTCGATGCCTGGTAAGTCATTGTTGATGAAACTGGTTGCCAGTTGCAGTTTATTTTTGAGTAGTGGGTAATCATTCTGGTAAACGTCAGAAGCGGTGTTTAATCCAGAGATAATCGTGCCCAGATTGCCATTTAATAATGTATTCGCGTCATGAATTTCTTGTTTCAACGCTGGTAACTGCTGAGCATATTTTTGCAGATAGTCGATGGCTTGTTGGAGCGTCTTTTGTGTGTTGAATAAGAGTGCGGGGAGTTTCGGTAAAACTTCGCCGTTAAGCTGTGTTAAGACGGCGTTACCGCTAGCAATTAATGTTGAAAAGCGGTCGAGCATATTTTTGACGCTGTCACCGATATGGGCCGCTTGAATCTTAGCGACGCTGTCTTCGAATTGGTCGGCGTATTGAATCAAACCATTAATCTTGGTTTGCAAATCGTCAATTGATAAATCATCATAATGGGCGAGAAGGTCATCAACTTGGCCTTTAAAAACGCCGAGTTGGGTCGCCAACGTATTTAAATGTTTAATCGGTGTATCAAGTGCATGTGATTCCGGTTGACCATTCGCCACTGCTGACTGATTGTAGCTGTCTTGCAAGTTTTGGAGGGTTGTCGCAAGTTGAGTCGTATGGGTTTGCAAGGTAGCGGTGTGATCAGATAAGTTCTGGAGCGCTTCTTTGAGCGCTTGCTTGAGTTCAGCATTATTGGGATCCTCTTTGAGTTGACTCAGCAAACTATTGACGGCCGTTAAATCAGTTGAAATGTTAGTTGCCAATTGATTAGTAATGGCTAACCCTTGATCCACTGTTTTTTGAATAACCGGTAAAGCAGCTTGGAGTTTAGGGATTAAGTCTGATTGTAATTGACCCGCGACACCTTGGGCCGTTTGGCTAAAAGTCATTAAGTCCGGTAAGACTTTTTGTGTTTTGTTTAACACATCTAAACCAGTTTGAGCTTCGTTAATGCCGTTCGTTAAAGTATTGGCGATGCCATCGAAATCAGAATCGAGTGTGGCAACTTGTTTGCCAGCACTTTGGATTTCTGGAATCTTAGCCTGAACTTTCGTTGCGAGCTGACCGGCTGCTTCAACTTGTGGTAAGTATTGATTGATGCCGACTACTTTTTGCGCCATGGCATTTGCTTGTGGTAAAAAGGCCGCGAACTCGTTGGCTTGGGCAAGCTTTAATGCCATTTCCGGTAGTTTCTTTTGTAGATTAAGCACTTGTTCTGCGTATTGGTTAATTTCTGGAATTTGTTGGTCTGTTTTGAGAATGAGGCTCGAGAAACGATTAATGACGGGGAGATTTGTATTGAGATCAATCCCGGCCTTGTTTAGGGTACTCATCAATGTTTTACCAACGGTTGAGACGAATTCTTCTGAAATGGTGGACTGAAGCGTAGTTGCACCCGCACTGGTAATTTTAGGCGCAATCGCGTTAATCTTATCATTAGATGAGTAGACTATCTTTGGCTTTTGAATCTTGCCATCGACGAAACTAACGAGATCCTTTGAGAAGTTTTTGGGCACGTAAATCCCGGCGTAGTATTTCCCCGTTTTTACGCCGTCATCTAATTCTTTTTTGCTCGAAGTAAATTGCCAGCCTAATTTGTCGTTTTTCTTTAATTGGCTAATTAGTTCGGCGCCAATCTCGACTTTTTTGTCAGCAATGACAACACTTTGATCGGCTGAGTAAACAGCGACTTTTAAGTCTTGCGTTTTACTATAAGGGTCCCATAACGCCCAGATATTAAACCACGCGTAGAGCGATGGAATGATAATGAGGGCAATAATTAATAGAAGAGCAATCGGGCTTTTTAAGATTCGACGCCAATCAAGTCGAAAGAGTTCGAAGGTTTTTCGCATAATAAACTCCCTTTTTCTGTTTAAGGTATGTATTAGTTTATCATATTTAACCTGTTACATGCCAATAACTATAGGAATCTACTAATATTTAACAATAAATTTCAATGTGATAGTGGCAACAGTACGTTGTGGCGGGAATCGTTGGTATTAAAGGCTTAATCGTGGATAAAAATCATCTGGGAAGAACTCAAAAAGTGCAGAATGGGCGGTTCAGTTTGTACAATGCCGGTGACAATCGGTTGATTTTAAATAGTCACTTCCTGTGATTTTTGGTACAATCATATGAGAGTTATTGAAACTGGAGGAGTATGTGGTGTTTACAAATAAAAAAACAGACGCACAACAACTAGATCCCACCAATATCCCCAACCACGTTGCCATCATCATGGATGGTAACGGTCGGTGGGCGAAGAAACGCTTAATGCCAAGAATCGCTGGGCATAAAGCAGGAATGGAAAACGTTAAGACGATTACCAAAACGGCCAGTCGAATGGGTGTTAAAGTCTTAACGTTGTACGCTTTTTCAACTGAAAACTGGAAGCGTCCAAATGACGAAGTGAACTTCTTGATGCAGTTACCGGTCGACTTTTTTGATACGTTCATGCCGGAATTGATTGCTGAAAACGTCCGCGTGAAAGTCATGGGTAATATTCAGGATTTACCAGAAAAGACGCAAAAAGCGGCTAACAATGCGATGGCCGATACGGCTGATAACACAGGGATGATTTTGAACTTTGCACTCAATTATGGGTCGCGTGACGAAATCCAACAAGCGGTTAAGCAGATTGCTAAAGATGCGGTAAATGGTACAATTGAGGTCGATGCAATCGACGATGCGTTGATTAGTGATTACTTGATGACTGGCTTTTTAGGGGAATATGCTGACCCAGAATTATTGATTCGGACGAGTGGCGAAGAGCGAATTTCGAACTTCTTACTCTGGCAAATTGCTTACAGCGAACTTGTTTTCGTAGATGAATTCTGGCCAGACTTTACCCCAGCAGTGTTTGAACGCTCAATCGGCGCTTACCAAAAACGTAATCGTCGTTTTGGCGGTCTTAAATAGGAGGGAATACAATTATGAAACAACGTGTCATTACAGCAACAATTGCTTTAATCATCTTTATCCCCATCATTTTCTTTGGTGGTATTTACATTGATATCGCGGCAGCCGTTTTAGCACTCGTTGCCTTATCAGAAGTTTTCATCATGCGTAAACGAATTATTGTCTCACCTGATGCAACCATCGCCGGACTAGCGGTGTTAAGTTTAGCCTCACCCAAAGGCGCCTTTAACTGGTTACCAGCAGGTGTGTCACAATTTGATTTATTCTACTTCTTCGTTGCCATTTTATTAGCCATCACAGTCTTCACGAAAAACCGGGTTAACTTCGATGATATGGGTGTCACAACCTTAGCCAGTCTCTATATCGGCTTAGGCTTCCATTATTTAGCCGCAACGCGAAATATTGGTGGTTTTGACACTGTGATGTATATCTTATTGGTCATCTGGATGACAGATATCGGTGCCTACACATTCGGACGGATGTTTGGTAAGAATAAAATGTGGCCAGCTATCAGCCCCAATAAAACTTGGGAAGGTTCAATTGGCGGGACATTATCAGCATTAGTGGTCGCAGCTATTTATTTAAACTTCTTCCCACAAGCTTATTCAATGCCTGTCATGTTAGGTTTAACGTTGATCTTCTCAATTGCCGGTCAATTAGGCGATTTAGTCGAATCAGCTTACAAACGCTATTATGGCGTTAAAGACTCAGGTAAAATCTTACCAGGTCACGGCGGCATCTTAGATCGCTTTGACAGCATGTTGTTTGTCTTACCGCTACTACACTTGTTTGGCATGATTTAGAGTGCGTTTGTGGCGGTTAGCAACTGAGCATTAATACAAAAATTCGAATAATCCCGGTTTTAGGATTATTTGAAATTTTAGATTAGGCGGAAGTTGTTGCAACCAAAAAGCACGTTTTTAAAAGTCAATATTATCTAGCGTTTAGCGCAACTTTTTGGTTTGCGCTAAACGCTTTTCTTGTTTCTAAGGAATTCGTGATATAATATAACAGTTCATATCAAATGAGAGTATTGAAATACGCATTTAGAAGGGAGTCGTACTCTATTGGCGGCGATTATTGCGTTTATTATCATATTTGGCATTTTAGTAGTGGTGCATGAATTTGGCCACTTTTACATGGCGAAACGTTCTGGTATTTTGGTGCGTGAATTTTCAATTGGCATGGGACCCAAATTATTTGCAACGCGCAAAAATGGCACGACTTATACGATTCGTTGGTTACCACTTGGCGGCTATGTCCGCATGGCGGGGATGGCGGATGATGAATCTGAAATCGAAGCCGGCACGCAAGCAACCTTGCTGTTAGACGAACAAGAAACTGTTCAAAAAATTAATACAAGTGACAAAGTAACCACGTTAAACGGTGTCCCATTTCAAATTGCAAAAACTGACTTGCAAAAAGAATTATGGATTGAAGGCTATGAAAGTGGTGACGAATCCGAATTAAAGCGTTATTCGGTCAGTCACGATGCAACGATTGTTGAATCAGACGGAACGGAAGTGCAAATCGCACCCGTGGATGTTCAATTCCAGTCGGCTAGTTTAATCAATCGGATGTTGACCAACTTCGCAGGACCGTTCAACAACTTTATCCTTGCGATTGTGGCGTTTGCGCTCTTTGCTTTTTTAAACGGTGGCGTCCCACAAAACAAAGCGATTGTTGGCACAGTGATGCCAAACTCGCCAGCACAAAAAGCCGGGCTTAAAACGGATGACTGGTTAGTGAAAGTTGCTGGCAAAAAAGTCACGACGTTTACTGATTTCAGCTCGGTGATTGCAAAATATCCGAATAAACCAGTGAATGTCCAGGTTAAACGGACAAAGCAAACTAAGTCACTCGAAATCATACCTAAAGCGGTGAAAGTCGAGGGACAAAAGGGGAAAGTCGGCCAAATTGGTGTGACAGCTGGACTCAACCATAGCGTGGGGGCTAAGTTGAAATATGGCTTCACCCAATCATGGGCGAATGCGACCCAGATTTTTAAAATTCTCGGGTCATTCTTAACGGGTGGTTTTTCACTCAATAAACTAGCCGGACCAGTCGGCATGTATTCAATGACGACGCAATTCGCGAGTCAAGGCTTTACAATGCTCGTCTACTTCTTAGCGTTCTTATCCGTCAACTTGGGGATTATGAACCTGATTCCAATTCCGGCCCTCGATGGTGGTAAGCTCGTGATCAACGTGATTGAAGCGATTCGCGGTAAACCCATCTCACCGGAAAAAGAAGGCATTGTCACCCTTGTCGGGGTCGGCATGATGGTCGTCTTAATGGTCTTGGTCACATGGAACGATATTCAACGCTTTTTCTTTTAGATTATTTTTGGAGGTATAACAGATTATGAAACAGTCAAAATTATTTATCCCAACTTTAAAGGAAGTGCCTAACTCGGCCGAGGCTAAGAGCCATCGGATGATGTTACGGGCCGGCTATATTCATCAAGTATCTGCTGGTGTTTACAGTTACTTACCTTTAGCATTCCGCGTCTTGGAAAATATCCAAGCCATCATCAAAGATGAAATGAGCAAGATTGACGCCGTTCAAATGCAAATGCCAGGGATTTTACCTGCTGAATTGTGGGAAGAATCAGGTCGTTACGAAACATATGGCGATAACTTATTCAAGTTCAAGGACCGTCATGGCCGCGACTTCATCTTAGGCCCAACACACGAAGAAACTTTCGCTGACTTGGTGCGCAATGAAATCAAATCATACAAAAAATTACCATTAACGTTATATCAAATCCAAACGAAGTATCGTGACGAAGATCGTCCACGTTATGGTTTATTACGCGGCCGTGAATTCATCATGCAAGATGCTTATTCATTTTCAGCCAATGAAACTGATTTGGATACGACTTTCCGCCAAATGTACCAAGCATACACCAACATTTTTGAACGCTGTGGGTTAGACTTCCGCGCAATCGTTGGGGATGCCGGTGCCATGGGTGGTAAGGATTCAATGGAATTTTCTGCGATTGCTGAAATTGGGGAAGATACGATTGTTTATTCAGACCAAAGTGATTATGCTGCCAACCTTGAAATGGCAACGAGTATCCGTCCTAAGCAAAACTCAAGTGATGTGCAATTAGAGCTTGAAAAAGTAGCGACTGGCGATGCCCACACAATTGAAGAAGTGGCTGCTAAATTAGACGTCCCAGCACAACAAATCATCAAGAGTGTTCTCTTTATCGCTGACGACCAACCGGTCTTGGTCTTAGTGCGTGGCGATTTTGAAGTTAATGATGTGAAGTTGAAGAACTTCTTAGATGCTGATTTCTTAGAAATGGCAACCCCAGAACAAGTCTTAGCAACAATGAACGCACCAATGGGTTCAATCGGACCAGTTAACGCGCCAGAAGACTTACAAATCGTTGCTGATTACAGTGTCGAAGCCATGGTGAATGCCGTGGTTGGGGCGAATGAAGCCGATCACCATTTCACGAATGTCAACAGCAAGCGCGACTTTACCGTAGCTGATTATTCAGACCTACGTTTCGTTCAAGAAGGCGAAACATCACCTGATGGTCAAGGGAACTTGCACTTTACAAAGGGGATTGAAATTGGGCATATCTTCAAACTAGGCACACGTTACACTGAACAATTCGGTGCCACTTTCTTAGATGAAAATGGTCGTGCGAAACCAATTATCATGGGTTCTTACGGAATCGGTGTAAGTCGCCTCTTATCAGCGATTACGGAACAACAAGCTGACGAAAACGGCTTAGTTTGGCCAAGCGTGATTGCCCCTTATGACTTGCATGTCGTACCGGTCAATGTCAAAGATGCTGACCAAGTCTTGTTAGCTGAACAAATTGAAAACTTACTTGAAGAAGCAGGTTACTCAGTCTTAGTTGATGATCGTAAAGAACGGGCTGGCGTTAAGTTTGCCGACAGTGACTTAATCGGCTTACCAATCCGCATCACAGTTGGTAAAAAAGCAGCAGAAGAAATCGTCGAAGTTAAATTACGTAAGACGGGTGAAACCCTAGAAGTGAAGAAGGATGAATTGATTAATTCATTAAGTATCCTATTGGCTTCAGAGACAACAGAAGCTGAATAGAGTGCGTTCAAGCTCGGTCAACTTTTGAGCATTAGCACAGGGAAGCGCAGAAAGTTAGCTTGAAAAGCACGTTTAGGAATAGAGTGCGTTTGAAACCGTTTGGCTCCAAGCATTAACTTAAATTCGTGAATGAGCGACAACGTCGATCGTTCGCGGATTGTAGTTAAGCGCAAGAGGCAGTTTCAAAAAGCACGTTTACATTATAAATGTTCGGACATCTAAAAAGGGCTGAGACAGAATCATATTTGTCCTAGCCCCTTTTATTTAACTTTCTGAATATGAGGAGGCCCTTTTGTGGCATTAGATCAAACCGCACTGTTTCAAAAATTATTAGAACAAATTGATTTACCCGCGGATGTTGCGAATTATCCTGGCTTCAAAACTGGCCAAGTAGAACAAGTCGTTGTCCACGAAACATCCAAACGCTGGACTTTTAAATTACATTTCGAATCCGTTTTGCCATATGCTGTTTACACAACGTTTGAACAGTATCTAGAAGCAGCATTTAAAGCGATTGCGGGTGTTTCAGTGGAAATCACCACCGATGCAACTGAATTGGACGGCGGTGTTTTAGCAGCTTATTGGGAATACGTCATTAACCATAGTGGGATTCAATCTTCAATGTTGCACGAATTGTGTGAAAAAGAGACCCCCTATATCGACGGTCGCAACGTCTTTTTAGTTGTCGAAAACGACATCGTGAAGACGTTCTTCTTAAATCAAGCGCAAACGACAATCCAAGCTGGTTATCAACGGCTTGGTTTTCCCAAGTTTGCGATTCAACCCTTGATTGACGAATCCGCCTCACAAAAGGCAATCGAGGATTTTCAAGCGAAGAAGGCTGAACAAGATGCAGCCCGCGCACAAGCGGCAGCCGAAGCGATCAAGAAAAATGAAGCACTCAAAGAAAAACGTCAATCAGAAGGCAAACCAGTCGATGGCCCGATTTCAATGGGCCGCGGCTTAAATCCTGCTGAACCAACCCGTCAGATGATTACAATCAATGAAGAAGAACGTTCCGTTGTCATTGAAGGGTTCGTCTTTGATAAAGAAGTCCGCGTTTTACGTTCTGGCCGCCAGCTCTTGATTTTGAAGATGACAGATTACTCATCATCATTTACGGTCAAGAAATTCTCCCGGGATAACGGCGACGAAAGTATCTTCGCAGCCATCGATAAAGGCATGTGGTTCAAGGTACGCGGGAGTGTTCAAGAAGATAACTTCATGCGCGATCTCGTGGTCAATGCCAATGATTTGGTCGAAGTTAGCCATCCCAAGCGCCAAGATACCGCTGAAAATGGCAAGCGTGTGGAATTGCACTTGCATACCAACATGTCGCAAATGGATGCGACCAACAAGATTGGCGACTTCGTTCAACAAGCCGCTAAATGGGGCCAATCCGCGATTGCGGTGACCGATCATTATAACTTACAAGCTTTCCCAGATGCTTATGCAGCAGGGAAGAAGAACGGCGTTAAGATTTTGTACGGTGTCGAAGTCAATTTAGTCAACGATGGCACGCCAGTCGCGTATAACTTGCGCGATGAAGCACTCGACCATGCTGAATACGTGATTTTCGATGTGGAAACGACTGGATTGTCAGCCGTTTACGATTCGATTATCGAATTGGCCGCTGTCAAAATGAAAGATGGCGAAGTGATTGGCTCGTTCGATGAATTTATTGATCCCGGTCACCCGCTATCAGCTTTCACCACGCAATTGACGAGTATCACCAATGAAATGGTGCACGGTGCTAAGAAAGAAGCCGAAGTCCTAGCGCTGTTTAAAGAATTCGCGGGCGACGCCGTCTTAGCTGGGCATAACGTGACGTTTGATATGGGCTTTATCAATGCTGGCTATGGTCGTAACGATCTCGGTCAGATTGAAAATCCCGTCATCGATACGTTGGAAGTCTCCCGGATGCTCCATCCAGAATACAAAAATCATAAACTCGATACATTAACCAAACGTTACAAAATCAACTTGGAACATCATCATCGCGCTAACGCCGATGCTGAATCAACCGGTTATTTGTTATACAAATTAGAAGCCGAAGCGGCCGACATGTATGGGATGGTCAACGTCAATCAACTGAATGATCGCGTTGGGATTGGCGATGCGTATAAACAAGCACGGCCAGCGCATGCGATTTTAATGGCGCAAACCCAAGCTGGGTTGAAGAACTTATTTAAACTGGTTTCAGCATCGATGACCGAATACTATTATCGCACGCCGCGTTTGCCAAAGAGTCGCTTGGATGCCTTACGTGAAGGGATCTTAGTCGGTTCAGCTTGTGCCAGCGGTGAAGTCTTCGAAGCGATGATGCAAAAAGGCTACCAAGAAGCACGCGATCGCGCGAAGTATTACGATTACCTCGAAGTAATGCCAAAAGCCGTTTACGCACCATTATTAGAACGTGAATTAGTTCGCGATAATCGGGCGCTTGAAGAAATCATTCGCAACATGGTCAAACTCGGTGCTGAATTGGATAAACCAGTGGTTGCAACTGGGGATACCCATTATTTGAATCCAGAAGATTCAATCTATCGTAAGATTTTGATTCACTCAATGGGTGGGGCTAATCCATTGAACCGGTCACAATTACCGGATGTTCATTTCCGATCAACCGATGAAATGTTGACAGCGTTCGATTTTCTTGGTGCCGATATTGCCCAAGAACTCGTGGTGACGAACCCGAACCAAATCGCCGATATGATTGATGAAATCACACCGGTCAAAGATAAGTTGTACACGCCGAAGATGGCGGGTGCCGAAGATGAAATTCAAACCTTAACGATGAATCGTGCGCATGAATTATACGGGGATGAACTCCCTGAAATCGTGCAGGCCCGCCTTGATAAGGAATTGAAGAGTATCATCGGGAACGGTTTCTCCGTTATCTACCTGATTTCGCAAAAGCTCGTGTATAAGAGTGGTAAGGATGGGTACTTGGTTGGTTCCCGGGGGTCCGTTGGGTCGAGTTTAGTCGCAACGATGACCGGGATTACCGAAGTTAATCCATTGCCGCCACATTATCGCTGTCCCAACTGTCATTACTCCGAATTTTATACCAAAGGGGAAGTCGGTTCGGGTTACGATTTAGCCGATAAGGACTGCCCTGAATGTGGGACACCCCTTGATAAAGACGGCCATGATATTCCATTTGAAACCTTCCTTGGCTTCCACGGGGATAAAGTGCCCGATATCGATTTGAACTTCTCCGGTGATTACCAACCGGTTGCGCATAACTACACCAAAGTCTTGTTCGGGGAAAATAACGTGTTCCGCGCTGGGACGATCGGGACGGTTGCTGATAAAACTGCCTACGGCTATGTCAAAGCCTACGAACGTGATACCGAACAAACTTTCCGCGGCGCAGAAGTCGATCGTCTTGCCAAAGGCTCAACAGGCGTTAAACGAACGACGGGTCAACATCCGGCCGGAATCATTGTTGTGCCGGATTACATGGACATCTATGATTTCACACCAATCCAATTCCCAGCTGACGATCAAGATGCAGCCTGGAAGACAACCCATTTTGATTTCCATTCGATCCATGATAATATCTTAAAACTCGATATCCTGGGCCATGATGATCCGACCATGATCCGGATGCTGCAAGATTTATCGGGGATTGATCCCAAGACGATTCCAACCGATGATCCTGGTGTGATGGCCTTGTTCTCCGGCACTGATTCACTCGGGGTAACGCCAGAACAGATTAATTCGAAAATGGGCACGCTCGGTGTACCAGAATTCGGGACGCGGTTTGTCCGCGGAATGCTCGAAGAAACGCACCCCACGACGTTCTCAGAATTACTGCAAATTTCTGGTCTTTCTCATGGAACCGACGTGTGGTTGGGTAATGCCGAAGAACTGATTAACAAAGGCGTTGTCACCCTAAAAGACGTTATCGGTTGTCGTGATAACATCATGATGGATTTAATTCACTGGGGTATGGACGATAGCATGTCGTTTAACATCATGGAACGGGTTCGTAAGGGTAAAGGGATTCCGGATGACTGGCAACAAGCCATGCGCGACAACGAAAATGTGCCAGACTGGTACATTGATTCCTGCCTGAAAATTAAGTACATGTTCCCCAAGGCCCATGCGACCGCCTATATTTTGATGGCGTTGCGGATTGCCTACTTCAAAGTCTACTTCCCAATTATCTATTACTGTGCTTACTTCAGTGTGCGTGCCGAAGATTTCGACCTCGTGGCCATGGCCCAAGGAAAAGAAGGCGTCAAAGCCCGCATGAAGGAAATCACTGATAAAGGGATGGAAGCCAGCACCAAGGAAAAGAACTTGTTGACGGTTCTCGAAATCGCCAACGAATGTTTGGAACGCGGGATTAACATCAAGATGGTTGACATCGAAAAATCAGATTCATCTGATTTCTTGATCCAAGACGACCATACTTTACTCGCACCATTCCGCGCCGTCCCAAGTTTGGGCGGTAACGTCGCCAAACAAATCGTCTCCGCCCGCGAAGAAAAGCCATTCTTATCCAAAGAAGACTTATCCAACCGTGGGAAAGTTTCCAAGACACTGATCGAATACCTAACAGAAAATAACGTATTGAATGACCTACCTGATGAAAATCAATTGTCGTTGTTTGATATGATGTAAAAAAGCCTTCATACTTTCACTGAAAATAAATTTTCGGAGAAGTATGAAGGCTTTTTATTTTGCACAAATTTTATGCAATTTTAAAAAATTACATAAAATTTGTTGAATAAACTTTTGATTCGACGTATACTAAGCATATTAAATAAGTGTTGAAGGAGGATTTAATGGAGAAACTTAGTAAGTTTGTTGAATTTGTGAGTGGCTCTCCACAATCTCGTCTATTTGTTTCAATGAATGAAAGTGATCCCAGTTATTGTATTTATGGGCAATCTGAATTGAAAGCTGATTTAGTTCAGTCAGAAACATCGTCCAATGAGGGACGTCAAATTCGGACCCCTGATAAAGTTATGATTTTATCAGAAGGCGATATTATTTTTAATTTAGTTTCTGGAGAAGCAAGTGTTGTTGGAAAAAAGCATGTTGGCTATCTACAAACTCAAAATTTTATTAAATTAATCCCTAATCAGGATTTGGATACTCACTATTTAGTTTTCTTGTTGAATCAGGATCACAATATTAAAAGACAGCTTGTAAGTTCATTACAAGGAACGATGGTTATTAAATATACACTTGCACAGCTAAAAGCGTTGAGAATTAATAAACTACCACCAATAGATGAGCAACGATTAATTGGAAGAATGTATTTCAACCAAATACGATTAAACTGGTTTAGAAAGCAAAGTGCGGATTTAAAACTAAAAATAGCAATGAATCAGTTGCGAAAGGACTAGTGAATGAACGAATTAAATTTCGAATCAGAATTAATTAAATATATTACAAGTGGGACAATAACAGTTTCTGAGGATGATTTTCAAAAAAGTAATATTCGTGAAACAGCAAAAGATTATGTTGTGAAGACTAAGCTGTGGCAGTATCGAGACGATATTAGAACAACTGAACAACTATGGGCTAATTTTAAGCAGATTTTAGAGCAGCATAATCAAAATACACTCGATAATCCGCTAAGTGTCATGGAATTTAATCAGGTGAAGAAAATCATTTCAGATTTAAAAACACCGTATGATGCTGGTCAATTTTTATATGGGTTAAATGGTGTCTCTCAGATTGAAATTGATTTAGATGATGGTCGGCATGTGTTTTTAACCGTTTTTGATCAGAAACAAATTGGCGCTGGTAATACAGTCTATCAAGTCGTCAATCAAATTGAACGACCAGCATTACTAACTGGGAAGCAAGAACGGCGGTTTGACACAACATTATTAATCAATGGCTTACCAATTATTCAAATTGAAGAGAAACGAGACTCACATGATGTTAATGAAGCACTTAATCAGATGCATCAATATATTTTAGAAAATCAATACACTGACATTTTTTCAACATTACAGATTCTGGTGGCGATTACGCCGAATAATGTTAAATATATGGCCAATACAACAGCTGACAAATTTAACAAAGATTTTGCGTTTAATTGGCAACGGAAATCAGATAACAAGATTGTCCGTAACTGGCGCGAATTTGCGGATTCAATGCTAAGTATTCCAATGGCTCATCAAATGGCAACTAACTTTATGATTTTGGATGGTACTAAGAACAAACAAATGATTAAAGTGATGCGCCCTTATCAAGTTTATGCAACACAAAACGTTATTCAAAAACTTAAAAAAGTTGATTTTGATATGGGACTAAACAAAATTGGCTATATCTGGCATACAACGGGTTCGGGTAAGACAATCACCAGTTTTAAAACAGCATGGCTTGCTAGCCGAATGCCGGGAGTCGATAAAGTTGTTTTCATTGTTGACCGAATTGCTTTAACAAAGCAAACGAATGAAAATTACAAAGCGTATGATCCTGATGGTGCAGTGGATGATGATAGTCGCTCTGGCAGTGTGCAAGGGACACAGAGTACCAACGACTTAAGCCGGAAATTAAAGAGCAAGGATAACAATATCATTGTTACCTCAGTCCAAAAACTAGAAACACTGGTTAAGCGTAAGAGTTTTAAGTCACCTGATAAACACATTGTCTTTATTGTTGATGAAGCACACCGGTCAACTGGCGGGGATGCTTTTGAATTATTGCAAAAGAGCTTTAAAAAATCTGCATGGGTTGGTTATACGGGTACACCTATGTTTGATGAAACAACTAATGGGTTACGAACTGAGGATATTTTTGGCGAATTACTGCATGCTTATACCATTAAAGAAGCTATTGCCGATCGAAACGTACTAGGCTTTAAAGTTGATTTTGAGACGACGATTGATACGGAAAGTATGAAAACACAATATTTGCCAGACTTCTATAAAAAACAACATCCCGATTGGGAACAGCGTCAGATTCAAGATAAAATTGATAATTTATCACAAGAAGATATGGATGACGAAATTGCACCTAGTTTCTATGATGAAAATGAAGATCATGTTCACTTAGTCGTTCAGGATATTTTTAAGAATTGGCGTAATCGTTCTAATGAAGGAAAGTACAATGCACTATTTACAACCCATGTTGGTGGTGGTAAAGCAAGTACGCCAATGGCCATGATGTACTTTAAAGAATTTCAACGGGTCAATGAAGAGCATGCAAAAAACGGTGGCCAATTACTGAAAGTTGCGATTACATTTAGTCAAAATACCACGAATAAAGATGGCATGGTCGAAACCAATCAGAATTTACATGATGCGATGAAGGTTTATAATCATCAATTTGGAACAAGTTTTGGGTTAGATGACGTTTCTGGCTATACGCAAGATGTTACGAGTCGCCTTAATCGAACTGCAACTGACAAGAACTACCTAGATTTAGTGATTGTCGTGGATCAATTACTAACCGGATTTGATGCGCCAGAAATGAATACCTTGTATGTTGATCGTACTTTAAAAGGGGCAGGTCTAATTCAAGCGTACTCTCGAACAAATCGAATCGCTGATATGAAAGAAAAACCTTGGGGCCGAGTGGTTAATTATCGGTGGCCTAGCCAGAACGAAAAATTAATGAATAAGGCGCTAGCAATTTATTCCAACAAGGATTCAGCCACTTTATCAGAAAAAGAACAGAAAAAGGAAAACGTCGATTCTGGTGTTTTAGCGAAAGATTTTAAAAACATGGTGCAAGAGGTTCGTGGGATTGTCGGACAACTGGATGATTTAACGGATGGTTTTAATCAATTACCACCAAGTGAACGCCAAAAGGACGAGATGTTTGAATTATTGCGACAATACAACGTCGGTATGTCGAAACTTAAACAATATACACCGCAAGATGGTGAAGAAGATAGTGGATTTAACTATGATACGCCGGACGATTTAATTCGTGCTTTAGGGATGACACCGGCACAAGAAAAGGAATTGACCACTGTTTTAACGAATGAAATAAAACAATACATTAGTGTGCGGGATAAAGTGCCTGTTCAGCAAATTGAGTTAAAGATGACGCACATCAAAGATGTTCAGGTCAACTACGATTACTTGACGGAACTCGTTGAAAAACTCTTGAATGAAATGCATGAAGAAAAAATTGAGGCTGCTCAGAAGACGAAGAAGGATATTGATCAATTTGCAAATGGCTTAGAAGACCAAAATTATGCGCACAAAATTAAAAACGCGACACAAGCGATCCTTGATGGCTACTATCCACCTAAAGGGATGGCAATGATATATCCTGTCAAGTTGGACGATAGTGAGCAAGTTATTCAAGAAGCTAATCAGATTAGTATTGATCGGATTTTATTAGAATTTCGAAACCAGTGGGGGATCACAGATGTGATTACAAGTGCTGGGTTACGACAACTATTTAGTACGCATCAATATGGCCAACAAGATTTAGATGATGCTGGCCAATTGCGAGATATTATTGCTGAAGCAAGTTTGAGTTATAAGAATTTAGCATTAGATACTGATATCCAAGCACTTTCGAAAATCAGGTACCGAAACGGATTACGCGAAGCAATTTATTTGGCAGCTGATAAACATGTAATACATTAAAAGATCCACAATTAAAGGAGAACGAATCTAATGAGTGAGACAACAACATTACAAGACATCACTAAGAAATTATGGGCAATGGCTAATGAACTACGGGGAAATATGGACGCTGGTGAATTTAAGAATTATATCTTAGCCTTTATGTTTTATCGGTACCTTTCAGAACATCAGGAACAATATTTAGTTTCTAATAATGTGATTGATGTTGCCGATGGACAGACAATTAATCAAGCTTATGTCGAACAAGCAACGGCAGATGAATTAGCTGATTATCTTGAAGATATTTCGTCAAGTTTAGGTTATGCGATTGCGCCAGCTGATACGTGGCAATCATTAAATGAACGAATTGAAAATAGCACGGTTATTCCAAGTGATTATCAAACGATTTTTGATAACTTCAATAAAAATGCGGTCTTAAATCAAGAGGCTGCTCAAGATTTCAACGGGGTCTTTAACGACATTAATCTCGGTGATTCGCGCTTGGGTAGTTCAACGACGGCACGTGCTAAATCCTTGAATAATATTGTCAAATTAGTTGATGATATCGAATATAAGAGCGATGAAGATAAAGATATTCTAGGTGAGATTTATGAATACTTAATTGGACAATTCGCAGCTAGCGCTGGGAAAAAGGGTGGCGAATTCTACACACCCCATCAAGTCAGCAAGATTCTTGCTAAACTAGTGACGATGGATGTTGCACCAAGTAATACAGCATTCTCAGTATATGATCCAACCATGGGCTCTGGATCATTATTGCTAACTGTTCGTAATCAATTACCCGAAACAACTCAATCAGGAGCGATTAAGTTCTACGGACAAGAATTAAATACAACGACTTACAATTTGGCACGCATGAATTTAATGATGCACGATGTGTCATTTAACAATATGACTTTAAACAATGCTGATACACTTGAAAGTGATTGGCCAGACGGTCCTGATGAAGCTGGGGTTGATCAACCTAGGAGTTTTGATGCAGTGGTTGCTAACCCACCATACTCGGCAAAATGGGATAATAATGAAACGAAACTAAAAGACCCACGTTTTAGTGAATACGGTAAACTAGCACCAGCTTCAAAAGCTGACTTCGCATTCGTATTGCACAGTCTCTATCATTTAAACAACGACGGGACAATGGCAATTGTCTTGCCACATGGTGTGTTATTCCGAGGCGCGGCTGAAGGCAAGATTCGGCAAACGTTAATTGAAAAAAATTATTTAGATGCCGTCATTGGCCTACCAGCTAACTTATTTTATGGTACAAGTATTCCAACTACAATTCTTGTTTTTAAGAAAAACCGCCAAGTGAAAGACGTTCTATTCATTGATGCAAGTAGTGATTTCGAGAAAGCTAAGAATCAAAATAACTTGCGAGATAGCGATGTTGATAAGATTGTCGCTGCATACAAGAGTAGGGAAGATGTTGATAAATACGCTCATGTTGCAACTTTAGATGAAATCAAAGAAAACGACTTTAACCTTAATATACCGCGTTATGTAGACACTTTTGAAGAAGAAGAACCAATCGACATTGATGAGGTTAAAAAAGAAATTACAGCTATCGATTTAGAAATTGCAAAATTAGAAAAAGAATTTGCAGAAATGGAAGCACAGCTCGTATCAACGAAAAAGGAGTCTGATTAAATGAAAGAGCAAAAAAAGCAACCAGAACTCCGGTTTAAAGGCTTTACTGACGATTGGGAACAAGTGAAGCTAAAGGACGTAGCAATTTATATACGTGGTTCGTTCCCACAGCCTTATACGAATCCTGATTTTTATGATGAATTAAATGGAAAACCTTTTGTGCAAGTTGCTGATATTGGATTTAATTTGAAATTAAATCCAGATACAAGGGCACATATAAGTAAATTGGCTGAAAATAAGAGTCGCTTTGTCGAAGCCGGAAAAGTTGTGGTTGCTTTACAAGGAAGTATTGAAAAGAGTATCGGAAGAACGGCGATTACTCAATATGATGCTTTCTTTGATAGAACAATATTAATTTTTCAAAGTTATAAGATCCCCATGAATGATCGGTATTTTGCACAAGTAATTGAACGCTTATTTGAATATGAAAAAGAAAAAGCTTGGGGCGCGACAATTAGTACAATTACAAAAGAAAAATTAAACGATTTTATTATTGGAGTAACAGATTTGAGGGAACAAATAGAAATCGGAGAATTCTTTCAAAAATTAGATCAAGCTATAACACTTCAGCAGCGTAGGCTCAAACTTCTTAAAAAGTTGAAGCAAAGTTATTTACAGCAAATATTTCCTGCTAAAAGACAGTCTATTCCCGATATAAGATTTTCAGAGTTTAAAGAAAATTGGATACAAAAAAAATTAGGGAATTACTTATCAATACCTGAAAAGAAGCAAGTTGATAATCTAAAAAATTTAAGATTAATGACTTTAAAACTAAACCTCGGCGGAATTAATTTATCTGCTAATCGTGAAACACTTGAACTAGGTGCTACAAAATATTTCATAAGAAAATCAGGACAACTGATTTACGGGAAGCAAAATTTCTTTCATGGATCGATTGCAATTATCCCTGATAGTGCAGATGGTTATGCGACATCTGGAGACGTTCCAGCATTGGATATTGAGGGTATACAGCCAAAGTTTCTGCTGAATTATATTAGTAGGCCATCGTACTATTTGGAAAAAGAAGCACGAGCAATAGGGACCGGTAGTAAACGGATTCACGAAAAAGATTTATTTTCATTCGAGATAAGTTCTCCATCACAAATCGAACAAATAAAAATAACAAATATCGTAGATAGGATGGATAAAATTATAATTTTGCAAAAATCTAAAATACAAAAATTACAAAAATTAAAACAGGCCTATCTCCAAAAACTCTTCCCTTAAATAAAATTCGTTAATTAACGATCATTTATTTATACTTTGATAGTGACCAAAATTGGTCACTATTTTTTATATGGGAGTGGTTAGTTATGCGGAGAAAATATCTTTTTCACGAATACTTTGAAGAATGGATGGTGTTATATAAGCGCGGTGCGATTAAGCAGGTCACTTATGATAAATATGAATTAACGCAACGTCAGATTAAAACACTTGCGCCAACGCTGCTATTGTCGGAGTTAGACCGTCGAGCCTATCAGCAATTATTAAACGATTATGCTGCGACGCACGAACATCAAACGACAATGGATTTCCACCATCAGTTGAAATCGGCAATCTATGATGCAC
The DNA here is from genome assembly GCF_046580785.1 of Latilactobacillus sp. VITA-14. NCBI lineage: Bacteria > Bacillati > Bacillota > Bacilli > Lactobacillales > Lactobacillaceae > Latilactobacillus > Latilactobacillus sp. VITA-14. The sequence continues at coordinate 60,494 of NZ_JBJKTM010000001.1, read as the reverse complement.
TTGACGAAGGTTATTTAAAGAAAGATCCGACGCGTAAAGCAATTATCAAAGGTGTTGTTCAGAGACGCCATAAAATGAAATATCTTAATCAGGGTGAGTTACGCCGACTTTTTGGTGTCTTGAATCTAGAAGACGAGGTTAACTGGGATTACTTCATTCTATTACTCGCTAAAACAGGGTTGCGTTTCGGTGAAGCACTAGGACTGACACCATCGGACTTTGATTTTAGAACCCAACAACTAACGATTGATAAAACATGGAATTACAAGCATTATTGCGGCGGCTTTCAATCAACTAAAAATCAGTCATCAGTTCGGAAAATTTCATTGGACTGGCAAATCGCAACTCAATTTGCACATTTAATTAAAGATTTGCCTGAAAAGGAACCGATTTTTATCGACAGAACACGCCGAACACATAATGATACAGCGAATCACTACCTAGAGCGCAAATGCAAACAAGCACAGATTCCGGTCATTAGCGTACATGGTCTCAGACATACGCACGCTTCAATTTTGCTATATGCGGGCGTTTCGCTAGCATCTGTTGCTAAAAGACTAGGTCATGCTAATATGACAACCACGCAAAAAACATATCTGCATATTATCAAAGAGCTTGATAGTAAAGATAACGACAAAATAATGCAGTGCTTGATGACACTGAACTAAGCAAAAAAGGCCGCGATTTTTCGCGACCTTTTTACATACGTTTGTTTTATGGAAAGAGTTTTTGAAGATAAGCTTGTTTTAATTTATTTAACTGATCTATTTTTGTTTGTTGAAGAAGTAACATGTTGTCAACCTGATTGAAAGTATTAGAAATTCTTCTTTGCTCATCAAAATGTGGAACATTGATCTTAATTGATTTGAGTGTAGGGAACTTTAAATTCCAAGTATCAGATGTTAGACCTTGGGAGTTTCTTTTAAAGGCTTGTATCATATTAAAACGTTTAAAATCATAAGCAAAAAACTCCGAATCAATTTCATTTTTAGGAGTAATCACAGTATACGCCGGACTAAGAATACCTTTGTATGGAGAATATCCACTCGCACCTTGCCACATTCTCATTGAATTGTATGCAATGTCTCCAATCTCAACTTTTTTATAATTTGATTTGTTCTTACTCGAGTTATCTTTTCTGTCTAGCTCACTGGCCTTAACAACACCTGAATTTATAGTAACAGAAATCAGTTCACCTTCTCCACTTCGTTCTGTGCGTTCTGTAAAAATTTCTTCCAGTTTACATTGCTCCCAATCATCATTAAACTCGTTAAACCTTAATTGCGGAATATACATATCTTTAGCAGGAAACATTTGTTGCAAATATCCCCGTTTCAACTTCTTAAGAAGCTCGAGCTTACGCTGCTGAAGTGTAAGAAGGCGATCCATTATTTTTAAAAGCTGTGAAATTTTATTTTGTTCCTTTTTTGACGGTAACAAGGTTTTAAATGCTAAAACATTATTAGCTGTAATTCCAAAAACCTTCATCCCTGTTCCCATACGATATCCATGCCTTTTAAAACTTTTCGTTTTTAGTAAATAGTATAAATACAAGGAATCACATTTATCAGATGGTCGTAACACAATTGTATGAAGACCGGCCACGATTCTATACTTAGTAGTTTCTAAAATAATAGCTGGTGTTGCAATACCTTGATAGTCTTCAGAGGCATCAGCTAAAATCAAATCCCCCTTTAACAAGGGTTCATAGGAATCTTCTTTAATAAATGGAAGCTGATTTTTATTCGTTATTTTATCAGCGATTCCAGTATGAATATCTCCATAGTGAATGTAGCGAGTTTCTGTCTCTTTTTCGGTCTCTACATCTCGCGACAATGAATATGATTTTTCTTTAGTAACTAGTTCAGAGAGCTTCACTTGTTCCCAATTGATAAGCAGTGTACGCATATCATTTTTAGAAAAATAAACTAGTGATATTCGATAACTTTTACGCTCGATAAAAACGTAAGGTTTTTACGGTTTTTTAAAACGATTATTTCATATTTTCAATCTATGCTAAAATAATCATAAATAAAAATTTGAAGTGAAGGTGCCGGGTATCGTTAATACTAATGAAAATGTGAGTCAATTTAAGTGGTTATTACGTCGCTTTGTCGAACAAGCGAATTTGAATATTCAATCAAAAGAAGGACGCAGTACGACAGTGGGCGCATCTGGGTTTGAAAAGAATCGATTTAGACATACCGGTAATTTTGATGAGTTGGAAATCGATAATATTCATTATATGATCCATCTTTTTAATTCGGGATCATATGGACCACTTAGCGGTGAAGGCGATAGTAAGTTGCCATATTTGAATTATGATTTGGCAGTAGGTAAGAGTGTTAATATCCGTGCAAGTTTCAGACAGCAGAAAATTGAAACGTTACGAATTATTGTGCATCAAGATCAACACGATACTGAATTAAATGAAGCATACCAAGTGGACGATTTAGATTTATTTTCGAAAGATATACCCAATCAGAAACTTACTCATTTTTATGCAATATTTACAAACTATCCAGTACGGAATGGGGACAATGATGTGTTAGGTAATTTAGAGGAAAAACTGAAAGAATCTAAAAATATTATTCTACGGGGCGCCCCTGGAACGGGGAAATCATATCTTGCTAAGGGCATTGCTGCGAGTTTAATTAGTAATGGTTCTGTTCAAAAATACGCTGACTTAACCTTAGAACAGAAGCAACAAGTTGGTTTTGTTCAATTTCACCCAAGTTATGATTACACTGATTTTGTTGAAGGCCTTCGTCCGGTTACTACTGATGATGGGGAAATAGGATTTAAATTACAAAACGGAGTATTTAAAGAGTTCGTAATGAACGCAAGAAAGGCTCAAAAAGGCGGTGCTGATAATTTTAAATTAGTTTGGGAACAACTCATTTTAAAATTAGAGGAGGTCGGTTATTTAAATATTCCGAATGCTCGAAGTGGTTACTTTCAAATTGAGCTGAATGAACAAGGAAATGGTCTAACGACAAGAACCTACCCAGGCGAGTACGGGGTTGGTAATTGGATTCAAGGGAAGAGTCGCTTTTATAATAAAACGCAGCTTTACAATATTTATCAAGGTAAACCGGGTGTCGAAAAGGGCGGTCATGATAATTATCGAAAGGCAATTGTCCAATATATGAAAGATAATTTGGGGCTAAAAGAGTATGTTGAAGTTCAACTGACGGCGCCTAAACCCTATGTTTTCATTATTGATGAAATCAACCGCGGTGAAATCTCTAAAATATTTGGTGAACTATTCTTCTCAATTGATCCGGGCTATCGTGGTGAAGAAGGGGCAGTTTCGACGCAATATACCAATTTACATGATGATCCGATGGAGAAGTTTTATATTCCGGAGAATGTTTATATTATTGGAACAATGAATGATATTGATCGATCGGTTGATAGTTTTGATTTTGCGATGCGCCGTCGATTCCGCTTTATTGAAGTTAAGGCTAATGAACATATTGGGATGTTGGCAGCTTTAGGGGATAAGCAAACCGAAGCGACCAACCGCATGTTTGCATTAAATCAGGCAATTATTGATGTGGACGAGTTGAATGAAAATTATCAAATTGGTGCAGCATACTTTCTAAAACTAGCAACAGTTTCCTTCGAACAATTGTGGTCAGATTATTTGGAACCGTTGTTACAGGACTATGTACGTGGACTCTATGATGAGGTGAAATATATGACTAACTTTAAGAGAGCGTATGATAATCCTAATAAAATGGCAGGATTGAATAATGATGCTGAAAACGACTAGGGATAATCAACGTGAATTAAAAGAACACTATAAGGATATCCCTAAACTTACAAATAAATTAGTTAATCAAACGCTAACGCAACTAAAGAATGATCACCTTTTTATTTTTCCAGAAATAATTGCCAATGCCGACGATCTTACTGCCGATCAAATGGTTCTTCGAAGTATTAATGAGGATTATCAAACCAGTAATTTAGCTGGTTTTATTGGTTATCAAGATGAGAGGCTGATTATTCAGTCTCGTTTTGAAAGATCGGCGAACAATTATTTTTTTCAGTATCTAATTGAGCGGGTGTTTGATATGCCTAACTTGATGGCGTTAAATACGGAGGCACAGCGGGATAGATTGGGGTTTGACTTATTGGCTTTTTTATTGCCACTTTATTTAAAAAAAGCGCTACGCAAAGGCCTTTTTAAAACTTATGGTCGGCGTCAATATAATGACAGTAATATACGTGGAACAATTGATGTGGCACGTCATATTAGGCAAAATAGCCCATTTATTGGAAATATTGCTTATAATCAACGTGAATTTTCATATGAGAATGAAGTAACATTGCTAATTCGCCATACGATTGAATTTATCAGAAATAAATCGTACGGGAAGGCTGTCTTAGGCAAGATATCTGATGAGGTAGCTACAATAGTTGTTGCAACAAAACATTATGAAGATTATGATCGTCGAACGATTATCACTAAAAATAAAGAAAATCCGATTCGACATGCTTATTATAGAGAATATCGAAGTTTACAACGGTTGTGTTTAATGATTTTGCAGTTTGAAAAACAACGAATTGGTGGCGGCAGTCAACAAGTACAAGGTATTCTATTTGACTGTGCGTGGCTCTGGGAAGAGTATATTAATCAATTGATTGGACCGTGGTTTTATCACCCAATGAATAAAAGTCGTGTGGGTGGACAATACTTATTCGACCGAGGCGGATTAATCTATCCTGATTTTATCAGTCGCGTCCAAGAACAGCGTATTATTGCTGATGCAAAGTATAAGCCACAAGGAAATATCGGTAACCAGGATTATTTGCAGTTAGTTGCATATATGGCACGCTTTGATGCTCAACAAGGCTATTACATCTATCCTAATCATACGGACGAACTCGTTACGCCATTGCATCTGAGACAAGGAGTAACCTATGAGGATAATGTATCAGTCCGTGAATCGGTGATGATTGCAAAATTAGGTTTGAAGATTCCTGAGGTACGGGCCGAAACAGATGATGCTGTAGGTTATCAAGCGTTTAAAGAAGCAATGAAGAAGAGTGAAGAAAACTTCCTAACGTCTTTTTTGAAGTAATATGATATGTAATGCTTTAAACTATGGAGCTATAAATTTGAATTCGCAAGTCATGGTTATTTTGGCCCGCATGAAGTATATAGTCTTGATTTAGAAACTGGTTTGATGATTGGCAGAATGGTAACGTATGAATTTATTCACCCTGAAGAAATTAGGTTTCAATTGGATGCAGATACTATCCGTCGGGTTCGTAATCGACTTTCAAGATTGCAACTTCCAAAGTGGGCTGACTATTATATTAACGAGTCTATCATTGATGGTGAGCAATGGTCAGTAACCGCGACCTATGCAGACGGAACAGTGATTGAGTCTGGTGGCTCTAATGATTATCCGCCTCGCTTTGGGACAGTTAGAAATTTGTTTAAACCAGTTCAACAACAGTTTTTAAAAGATTAGATGTGTAATGAATAAAGCCTTAGGGATTAGTTTTTCAAGCTAATCCCTAAGGCTTTATTTTTATGAGTGCTTTAGTTATTCTCGTAGTATCTTCTCCATCGTCTTCCCCTTAGCCAGTTCATCCACCAACTTATCCAGCCAGCGAATTTTTTGCATCAGTGGGTCTTCAATGGCTTCAACGCGGACGCCGCAAACCACGCCGGTGATTAGATTACAGTTTGGGTTCATCTGCGGTGCTTCTTCGAAGAACGTTTGGTAGGGGATGTCTTTTGAGAGTTGGGTTTCGAGTTCAGTTTGGGTGTAGCCGGCTAGCCAGCGGATAATCTGATTGACTTCGGCTTGGGTGCGGTTTTTGCGTTCGGCTTTTTGGACGAGCATGGGGTAGATTTTGGAAAGAGACATGTTGAAGATGCTTTGTCTGGGCATGAGAAGGCCTCCTTGGCAGTTTAGATAATTAATATATAGCATGTAATGAAAATGAATACAAAATTTAGGTCTGAGAAAGAGTGAAGTTATTTTTCACTCTTTTTCTTTTGCCCTATTTCTTTTCCGTTACTTTCTTGTTATAATCGATATCAGTTGTCCGTGTTGTAATACAGCGGACTAAATGTTATAACAGAGGAGAGTACAGATGAGTATTGGCGATATTTTAACGAAGACGTTTACGAACATGGATATTGTGAGTTCGATCACGTCGACAGTGTTTATTATTTTATTAGGATTCTACTGCCGCAAACGCGAGATCTTCACGGATAAATTTGGGAAGATTCTGTCAAAAGTCGTTTTAACGGTTGCTTTACCAGCTTTGGCATTCAACTCATTCATGCAAGATATTAATGGGAAGACTTTAAAAGAAGGCATCAACGTTTTAGTTTGGGGCTTCTTGATCTATATTATTTTAATTTTAATTTCAAAACCGTTATACTTACGCTTTAAGGGTGATCAACAAGATACATTGCGCGTGTTGACCATCTTTGGTTCAACAACGTTCTTCGGGATTCCAATTGTTGGGGCAGTTTTCGGAGCTAAAGGGGTTATGTATAGCTCAATTTTCAACATTGGTTATCGCGTGTTCTTATACTCATATGGGTACATCAAGATGAGTGGCTTGAAGATGGAATCGAAGAACTTGAAAAACATGTTCTTAAATCCAATCGTGATCGCCACATTTGCGGGGTTAATCATCTGGTTAATCCAAGGCGCATTACCACAAGTGGCGGTTGCTGGGCATTCAGTGGCTTTCTTACGAATTGATCAAACAGCGCCATGGTTGTTCAAACCAATGACGTACTTAGCTGGTTTATGTTCACCATTAGCTTGGTTAGCAATTGGGACAACGCTTGGCGAAATCAGCTTCAAAGAAGCTGCTTCGGACAAGACATCATGGATTTATAGTATTAACAAAGTGATTTTAGTACCTGCTTTAAACATCCTGTTATTGGCCATCTTAACAATGACCCACATTTTACCAGTTAGCTATATCAGTTTGGCAACGATTGTCATCATGATGGCAACGCCAACGGCAACGGTCGCCGCTGCTTACGCGATTAGTTTTGACAAGGATGCGGTCTTAGCATCGAACGCGTCATTACTATCAACGGTCTTAGCTGTTGTGATGACGCCAGTCTGGTTAGTGATTTTAGAAGTGATTAACCAAATCGGGATTTTCTAGGAAGAGGGAAATTAAATGTTTAAAATTGCTTGTTACGGCGTTCGTCCGAATGAAGTGGCGACGTTCAATAAATATAACAACTACGATTATGATTTAACGTTAATTGAAGACTTACTGACGCACGACAATATCGAAACGGCTAAGGGCCATGACGCAGTCTTGTTACGTGCCAACTGTACCGCTGATGCGCAAAACTTAGCGAAGTTGAATGAATACGGGATTCGTTACGTGTTTACCCGGACAGTCGGTTACGGTCATATCGATTTGGCCGCAGCAGGCAAGTACAACATGGAAGTTGCTCGCGTGCCAGCCTACTCGCCAAACGCGATTGCTGAATTGGCATTGACGCTAGGGATGTCATTGTTGCGTCACACCACTTACACAACGAATCGGACAGCCCATCATGATTTCCGTGTGAGCCCAGTGATGTTCAGTAAAGAAGTCCGCAACTGTACGGTTGGGATTATCGGGACTGGCAAGATTGGCTACACCGAAGCGAAGTTATACAAAGGCTTAGGTGCCAAGGTTGTGGGTTATGACTTATATCCATCAGAAATCGCTAAGGAAGTGCTTGATTTTGTCAGCTTGGATGAATTATTAGCCCAAAGTGACATTGTCAGCTTGCACATTCCATACTTCGCTGGTCAAAACGACCAATTCATCAATGCAGACTTAATCGCAAAGATGAAGAACGATGCAATCTTGGTGAATACAGCCCGCGGTCAATTGCAAGATAACCGTGCGATTATCGACGCCTTGAAAGCTAATCAACTGGGAGCTTTTGCCGCTGACGTATTACCAGCTGAAGGCGAAATCTTCTTCAAGCAATTCCCGGCAGACCAACCTGTGCCAGATGCAACCACCCAAGAATTGATTGATTTATACCCCCGTGTCTTGTTGACGCCACACGTTGGTTCAAATACTGACGAAGCACTCAAGAACATGGTCGAGATTAGTTTTGAAAACTTCCATGAAATCTTGACGACGGGTAAGACGCAAAATAGCGTCGCAACCACTGAAAATTAAAGCGGTTGTTTGTATTTTCATGAAAAATATGGTATATTGTTATCAGTAATTAGATACTTCAGAGCGAGTGAGCAGAAATGCTCACTCTTTTTATTGGAGCACGTCTAATCTGAAATATAAAAATGAATTGGAGGGAATCATTTGAGTACCGTTGTGGAAACAGTTCACGATCTGATCGTGCCGATTCTTGATCAACACCATTTTGAATTAGTGGACATTGAATTTGTTAAAGAAGGTAGCAGTTGGTATCTGCGCGTCTTCATTGACAAACCAAATGGCATTGACCTTGAAGATTGTGCCTTAGTAAACGATGCGTTAAGTGAGAAACTGGATTCAATCGACCCGGATCCAATTCCGCAGGCTTATTTCTTAGATGTTTCATCACCTGGTGCAGAGCGTCCTTTAAAGAAGGAAGCCGATTTCCAAAAAGCACTTGGCGAATACATTCATATCTCGTTATACCAAGCTGTTGATGGCGAGAAAATCTATCAAGGTACACTAAAAGCCCTTGATGATGACACTTTAACTTTAGTGATTAAAATTAAAACGCGTCAAAAAGAAGTAACGTTTAATCGTAAGGAAATTGCCAAAGCTCGCTTAGCAATTGAATTTTAGTAAAGGTAGGCTAGTTACATGAGCAAGGAAATGTTAGGTGCACTTGATGCGCTAGAACAAGAAAAAGGCGTTAAAAAAGAGATTGTTATTGAAGCCCTTGAAGCAGCACTTGTTTCTGCTTATAAGCGGAATTACGGTCAAGCACAAAACGTGGAAGTTGAATTCGATCAAAAGAAGGGGAACATCCACGTCTATGCTGTTAAAGAAGTCACTGAAGAAGTGTTTGATTCACGGCTTGAAGTGAGCTACCAAGATGCTTTGGAAATTAACAAGGCATACGAAGTGGGCGATACAATTCGTTTTGAAGTCACACCAAAAGACTTCGGCCGAATTGCAGCCCAAACTGCTAAACAAGTGATTATGCAACGGGTTCGTGAAGCTGAAAGAAGTATCATTTACAATGAATACAGTCAATACGAAAACGAAATTATGCAAGGGGTCGTTGAACGCCGCGATAACAAGTTCATCTATGTCAACTTAGGCAAGATCGAAGCTGTTTTAAGCAAGCAAGACCAAATTCCAAACGAGGAATACCAAGCACATGATCGGATTAAGGTTTACGTTTCAAAAGTGGAAAACACAACTAAAGGCCCACAAGTCTTTGTTAGTCGGACACACCCTGATTTAGTGAAACGTTTATTCGAACAAGAAGTTCCAGAAATTTATGACGGCACCGTTGAAATTGTCTCAATCGCTCGCGAAGCTGGCGATCGGACAAAGATGGCTGTTCGTTCAACAGACCCCAACGTCGACCCAGTCGGCACCTGTGTTGGGCCTAAGGGACAACGGGTTCAACTAGTTGTTAATGAATTACACGGCGAAAACATGGACATTGTGAAGTGGGAAGAAGATCCTTCAGACTACATCGCCAATGCCTTGAATCCTGCCGAAGTCATCGCTGTTCAATTTAACGGTGATAACGAACATACATGTACAGTCATCGTCCCTGATTATCAATTGTCATTGGCAATTGGTAAAAAAGGTCAAAATGCACGGTTAGCTGCGAAGCTAACGGGCTACAAGATTGACATCAAACCTGAATCTGAAGTCGAATTCGTTGATGAAGACGACAGTCAAGATGAAGGTGCAGTCGTTGAAGGTTTTGAAGAAGAAACAACAGAAGCTGTTGAAGGCTTCGAAGACCAAGCAACGGATTCTGCTGTTGATTCTGAAGAACAACCACAAGAATAAGTGAGGTGTTCATGATGAAACAAAGAAAAGTACCAATGAGAAAAGACGTTATTTCGCAAGAAATGAAGCCTAAAAAAGAAATGGTGCGGATTGTAAAGACTGCCGAAGGTGAGATTAGTATTGACCCAACTGGTAAGAAATCAGGTCGTGGCGCTTATGTTTCACTAGAACCTGATGCAATCAAGACCGCCCAAAGCAAGAAAATTTTAGAAAAGACGTTTGGGATTGACGTTGCAGAATCATTTTATACAGAATTATTCGAATATGTTGATCATCAAAAGGCTCGGCTAGAATTATTTGGAGAACGAAAATGAGTGAACAACCAGACCGTTTATTACAACTCTTAGGTATTTGCATGAGAGCACGGCAACTGGTCAGTGGTGAAGAACAAGTCCTAAAAGCCATTCAGCAGCAAAAAGCGAAATTGGTTTTTATCGGCTCAGACATTAGCCAACTGACACAGAAGAAATTGACTGACAAGAGTCATTTCTACGAAATCCCGGAAACAAAAGCGTATACCGCGGCCCAGCTAACCCAAGCAATTGGATTACATAGAGCCACCATCGCGGTTGTTGATGCCGGGTTTGCCAAAAAGATGATAACGCTACTGGGATAATAAAGGAGCGTGAAGATATGGGTAAAAAACGTATCTATGAATTAGCAAAAGAAATTAACGTTGCCAGCAAAGATCTTTTAGAAACTGCCGTTAAAAAAGGTTACGATCTAAAAAATCACATGGCAACTATCGATGACAATCAAGAAAAAGCTTTGAGAGCCATCTTCCATAAGGAAACAAAACCAGCTGCAACGACAACTGACAGCAAGCCAGCCGCAGCACCTGCTGCACCAAAGGCAAGCGAAAAAACAGATAACGGTAAGATTAAGATTAACAAAGCCGCTATCCGTCGTCGTCCAGAAGCTAGCAGCAAAACAGCACCTCGTTCAAACAACCAACGCCCACAAGGCAACCGGAATGGCCAAGTAGCAAATGGTCAAAACCGCAACAATGCCAATGGTCGTCCTAACAACAATAACGCTCGTCCTAATAATGGTCGCCCTAACAATAATGCGGCTAACCGGACAAACGGCAATGCGCGTCCAGCTGGGTCAAACCAACCATTGAGCTTGCAAGAACAAATCTCACAAGCTAATGCACGTCGTCAAAGAACACAAGAACGCATTCAACAACAACGTGAACAACGCGAAGCAGACGAAAAGAAACGCCGTCAACAAAGCAACCGCCCACGGCCAGCTGCTAAACCAAACGGTAATAACAGCAGTCGTCCAGCCGGCAACAAGCCAGCCGGCGCACGCCCAACGACAACAAATAATCGTCCTGCAAACAGCAATAACAACGGCCGTCCAGCAAACAATACAAACAGCCGTCCTAATAACAACTCGAACCAAAGTCGGCCAGTTTCGGCACAAGAAATGCAACAAAAAATGCAAGCTAATACGGTGAGTGCTGCTAAACCAGCATCAAACAATACAGCAAGCAAGCCAAAGAACTTTGGTCCAGATAAGAAACGTGGCGGCGGGTATAACAGATACGGTAACAATCAACAACGTTTCAATAAGAAACGTAAGAAGACCCGTAAGCAACAATTAGCTGAACAAAATGCAGCTAAGAAGGAAATGCCACAACGTAAAGAACGGCCATTACCAGAAGTATTAGTTTACTCTGAAGGCATGAACGTTGCGGACATCGCTAAGAAGATTCACCGTGAACCAGCTGAAATTATCAAGAAGTTATTCATGTTAGGGATTATGGTTAACATGAACCAATCACTTGATAAGGATACAATCGAATTATTAGCAACGGATTACGGCATCGAAGCAGAACAAAAAGTGGAAGTGGATATTGCTGATATCGATTCAGTATTTGAAACAGAAGCTAAGAGTGATGCTAACCTTGTGAGCCGTCCACCAGTTGTCACAATCATGGGGCACGTTGATCATGGTAAGACAACCCTATTGGATAACTTACGTAACAGTCACGTGACTGATGGTGAAGCCGGTGGGATTACGCAACATATCGGTGCTTATCAAACGAAGTTAAACGATCGGTTAATCACATTCTTGGATACACCTGGACATGCGGCCTTCAGTAACATGCGTGCGCGTGGTGCTGATATCACTGATATCATCATCTTAGTTGTTGCTGCTGATGACGGTGTGATGCCACAAACAATCGAAGCCATCAACCATGCCAAGGCTGCTAAAGCCCCAATCATCGTTGCGGTGAATAAGATTGATAAACCAGGCGCAAACCCAGATCACGTCATGGAACAATTGATGGGTTACGGCCTTGTTCCTGAAGACTGGGGTGGCGATACCATCTTTGTTAAGATCTCAGCTAAGACTGGTGAAAACATTGATGAATTACTTGAAATGGTGCTTCTTGAAGCCGACGTGCTTGAATTGAAGGCTAACCCAGATCAAAAAGCGGTTGGGACAGTTATCGAAGCCCGTCTTGATAAGGGTAAAGGACCTGTTGCATCACTCTTGATCCAACAAGGGACATTGAAGATTGGTGATCCAATCGTTGTTGGGAATACCTTTGGTCGTGTCCGTGTCATGACAAATGATCGCGGTCGTCGTGTGAAGGAAGTCTTCCCATCAGAACCAGTTGAAATTACTGGGTTGAATGATGTGCCACAAGCAGCTGACCGTTTCGTTGTCTTTGAAGACGAAAAAACAGCTCGTGCTGCTGGTGAAGAACGTGCCAAACGTGCGCTCTTGAAGGAACGTAGCCGTTCAAACCCAGTCACATTAGATAACTTGTTCGAAACAATGAAACAAGGCGAATTAAAAGAAGTTGGCGTTATTATCAAAGCCGACGTACAAGGTTCAACAGAAGCCTTGGCTGGTAGTTTACGGAAGATTGAAGTCGAAGGCGTGCGCGTGAATATTATTCATGAAGCCGTTGGTGCGATTAACGAAAGTGACGTCACATTAGCTGCTGCAAGTAACGCCATCATCATCGGGTTCAACGTTCGTCCAACACCACAAGCTAAGATCCAAGCCGATGCTGAACAAGTTGATATTCGTTTACACCGAATCATCTACAAGGCAATCGAAGAAATCGAAGCTGCTATGAAGGGTATGTTAGAACCAGTTTACGAAGAAAAAGTAACGGGTCAATTAACTGTTCGTGAAACATACAATGTTTCTAAGATCGGGACAATTGCCGGTTGTATCGTTGACACTGGCGTTATCCAACGTGATAGTGGTGTCCGCTTAATTCGTGACGGTATCGTGATTTATGAAGGTAAACTTTCAAGCTTGAAACGTTTCAAAGATGACGTTAAAGAAGTCAAAACTGGCTTTGAATGTGGTGTGACAATCGAAGATTACAATGATATTAAGATTGATGATCAAATTGAAGCCTACGTGATGGAAGAAGTACCTGTTAAATAATTAATTTACAGGAGGACAAGCAATGAAACATCGTGTTGGTCGGGTTGAACAAGAAATTCAACGCGAAATAAATGACATTTTATTAAAAAGAGTGCGTGATCCCCGAGTTGAAGGGGTCACAATCACTGATATTAATCTCAGTGGTGACTTACAACATGTTAAAGTTTATTACAGCATTTTATCTGGCTTAGCAAGTGACGCTGAAAAGACACAAGCTGGCTTAGATAAAGCTAAAGGATTGATTCGCAGTGAACTTGGCCAACGGATTAAGTTGTACAAGATTCCAGAAATCACCTTTGAACAAGACGGTTCAGTGCGTTATGGTGAACATATCGACGAACTTTTACGTAAGTTACACGAAGATGAAGCACAGCGTTAAACTGTGAAAAAGAGCCCCGCGAAAGCGGGGCTCTTTTTTTGTTTGAATGACCTTATGGAAACGATAATCTATTAAATTGACTTAGTCATTTGCACCATATTACTATTCTTTCAAAAGTTGATTAAATATCGACCGTTAAAATATATCGTCCAACGCTATCGGCGGCGAATTGTTAAGCGTTATACAGAGGCCTTATCAGTATCTAATCGCTGGTTGCAGTTTTATTATTATCAACGAGAAATATCCCACATTATTCCACAGATTCTTTATTATTTAGAGGCTAACCCGGCATTAGAAACGATTGATGATGCGATTGCTTATATTGATAGTCAGCCGGTTAGTTCAGAGCTGTATCAAAATAACTTAAGCGAGTTTCGTAAATAGGTTAAGCAGTTTAATACAATGGTGCTGAGTACAGCGAACAACCTGGGACAACCGTCTAGTCGACAGATTAATTTTGTCACGCTTGATGGGATACCGAATGTCTGGTATTTTGGCACCGACCCCGAAGCGCCGAAAGTCAGTGAACTCGATTTGGGGCGAGCCGCAATTTTTACGCTACCGACTAGTGAAGAATTGTGAATCACGAGTAACCGGCTCAAGGTATACCGAACTCAGTATCGTTTTAGTGATATAGCAGAGGCCTATCAAAAACAAGTACCAGGCTATGTTGAGAGTTTATCCAAAGAAGAACAGGAAAAAGAGATTATTTTTGCGATCGAATTAAAAAGTGCTAGGATCGATAGTCGGTTTCAAAATAAAGGACTCACTTTTTCTGAGTAAAAAAGGTTACTAATAAAACAACATTGAGCGAGGATGGGCAAGAGTTTCTTTTGTCCCATCTTTTTTTGTGCTTTGATAATAAATTGAGCAGCATCATAAAGCTAATCCCGTTCGACTTCACACTCTATGCTATAATAGTTTAGTTAATACTTAAAGGAGATTACTTATGGACGGCATTGTACCCTTATATAAAGAACGCGGCATGACGAGTAACGATTGTGTGTTTAAAGTGCGCCGCATTTTACACATGAAGAAAGTGGGCCATTCTGGCACGTTGGATCCCAACGTCGATGGGGTGTTACCAATCTGTATCGGTCAAGCAACGAAGGTTGTTGATCAATTGGTGCATTCTGGTAAAGTCTACACGGGTGAAATCACCCTTGGCTTATCAACAACGACTGAAGACTTAGATGGTGAAGTCGTTGAAGAGGCGCGCTTAACAGAACCTTTTTCAACTGAGAAAATCAAAGAGACCCTCGCTAGTTTTCTGGGCGATTCAATTCAGATTCCCCCCATGTTTTCAGCGGTGAAAGTCAATGGGCGGCGTTTATACGACTATGCGCGCGCTGGTGATCCAGTCGAACGGCCACAACGTTCAATCACGATTACGCAGTTTGATTTGGATGGTGAACCACAATTTGACGCAGAATCTGGGCGCCAAACATTCCGGTTCATTGTCGGTTGCTCAAAGGGGACTTATATCCGCACATTAGCTGTTGATTTCGGTCGTAAACTCGGTTTACCCGCAGTGATGTCCGATTTGACACGTCTTAAGAGTGGCGGCATTCAAATTGGTAACTGTATCACGTTGGAACAATTGGCGCAAAAAGCTGAAGCGGGCGAACTGGCAGACGTTTTATTGCCAATTGACCATGTATTTGAAGATTACAAGAAGATTGCTTTAGACGACGATCAATGGGCCAAGCTTTTAAACGGTGTGTTCTTGACATTGCCAGAACAAACCGATGAGATTGTGGCGTTGACCTATCAAGGGCATATCAAGGCGCTCTATCAAGTTGAAAAAGCAGCGCAACATCTTTATCGCCCTTATAAAATGTATTTACAAAATCAAGGGACTCATTAAAAAAAACTAGGTGAAAAATATGCGTGTCATTGAATTAATTCATCCATATTCAAAAGAACAAGTGCCAGCTGACCAAGTGGTCTTGGCGCTTGGCTTTTTTGATGGCGTACATCGAGGCCATCAAGCTGTAATTCGGAAAGCAAAACAAATTGCAGTTCAAAAAGGTTTACCATTAGCTGTGATGACGTTTGATATCCATCCTGCCATTGTTTATCGCAATGCCGATCGGGAGTCATTCCGTTATTTATCAACGGTTGAGCGCAAGCAAGAATTGATGGCGGAGTTAGGCGTTGATGTTTTCTACATCGTGCACTTTAATGAAGCATTTGCACAACTAGCCCCACAAACATTTGTCGATCAATACTTAGTCGCTTTACATGCGGATACAGTGGTGGCTGGCTTTGATTACACTTATGGTAAAAAAGAGATTGCGAATATGACGACATTGTCAGACTATGCCAAAGGGCGCTTTGCCATTGTGACAGTTGCAGAACATGACCATAATGGTGTCAAAATCGGCTCGACATTAGTACGAGAGGATTTAGATGCTGGTAAGATTGCGGAAGCTAATGAATTACTCGGTTATGTTTACCAAACGACCGGTGAAGTAGTGCATGGTGAAGCACGCGGGCGAGAATTAGGGTTTCCAACTGCTAACATCGAATCGCAACGACCAGAACGATTACCAGGAATTGGGATTTATGCGGTCCGCTTTTTAGTGCGCGGTCAATGGTATATTGGCATGGCTTCAATTGGTCGGAATGTGACGTTCCACAGCAATAACCCGGTAACGGTGGAGATTAACTTATTAGATTTCAATGGCGATATTTACGGTGAACAAGTGAAAGTGGATTGGTATCACTACTTACGCGGCGAAGTGAAGTTTGACTCCGCGGAAGCCTTGATTGACCAACTCCACCAAGACGAAGCCGATACCCGAACTTATTTTGAGAAATTAGAGGCACAACATTAATGGCAGGCGCTTATATTCACATCCCATTTTGCGAGCATATTTGTTACTACTGCGATTTCAATAAGGTTTTCATTGAAGGTCAACCGGTCGATGATTATGTCAATATGTTGATTCGCGAGTTTCAATTAGTGATGGCAGAATCCCCAGACGAACCAATTGATACGATCTATGTCGGTGGGGGGACACCAACTACTTTATCACCAGCACAACTCCAACGTTTAATCGATGGGATTCATCAATACTTACCTTATGAGGGTGGTGAGTTTACGTTTGAAGCCAATCCTAATGACTTACAAGATACTGAAAAATTGCAAGTTCTGAAGGACAACGGCGTCAACCGGTTAAGTATTGGCGTGCAGTCGTTTAATGATCAGATTTTAAAACAGATCGGGCGGATTCACCGAAGTGCGGATGTTTATCGGGCAATCGATAACGCGCGCAAGGTCGGCTTCGAAAATATGAGTATCGATTTGATTTTCCGCTTACCACAACAAAGTGAAGCGGATTTCATGGATAGTTTGAATAAGGCAATTGAACTCGACTTACCGCATTATTCGACGTACTCATTGATTCTCGAACGCAAAACAATCTTCTATAACTTGATGCGCCAAGGCAAGTTGCATTTACCATCGCAAGATGTTGAAGCACATATGTATCAAGCCGCGATTGATAGTTTCAAGCGGGCTGGCTTAGATCAATATGAAATCAGTAATTTTGCCAAGCCAGGCTTTCAATCTGCGCATAATCTAACTTACTGGCGCAATGAAAAGTATTTTGGCTTTGGTGCCGGTGCTTACGGCTATTTAGGTAAGGATCGTTACCATAACTTCGGCCCAATTCAACAATACCTAGAACCCTTAAAAGAAAATAAGGTGCCAGTCATTGAACGCCATGTTCTGCCACTGACCGAACAAATGGAGGAAGAACTCTTCCTCGGGTTACGGACGATGCAAGGCGTATCCATCAGTCATTTTCAAGATAAATTCAATTATCCATTACAAAATGTTTACGGCGAAACAGTTGCCACCCAAATTGCAAAGGGCTACCTCAAACAAGAAGGCGATTGGTTAAGACTAACTGAATCAGGTAAGTTCTTAGGCAATGAAGTCTTCCAAGAGTTTCTGCTAGATAGTTATTGAGTGCGTTCAAACCGAGGGATATTCTGAGCATTCGCCTTGTGTCGCTAGGCACAGGAATATGGTTTGAAAAGCACGTTATAAATATTCCACTTCATAAAGCGAGTCTCTTCCATCTAAGAAGCGGCTCGTTTTTTATTTTGTCCTTTGGTCCAGTAAGGCCCTCCGTCTAAGGACCGATTTTCAGTAAATCCGTAAAAAAGCCGGTGCGTTTCTTGACTTTATTTGACGTTCTTGCTATATTAATAATTGTAATTAGCACTCATGATATTCAAGTGCTAAAAAGAGGTGATGACATGCTGACCGAAAGGCAATTAATGATTTTGAAAGAAATTATTCGTCTTTTTACAGAGAGTGGTCAGCCAGTGGGTTCTAAGAAGTTAATGGCAGAATTGCCGGTACACGTTAGTTCTGCAACAATTCGTAATGATATGGCTGATTTGGAAAGTGTCGGTTTAATTGAGAAGACGCATTCGTCATCTGGACGGGTACCGTCGATGCAAGGCTATCGCTACTATCTAGACCATCTCATGCAACCAGCAACCCTCAATCCGGTTGATGTGGCAACGGTCCAACAATCATTTGGACAGCACTATCATAAGATTGATGAAATCGTCTCACAATCGGCTAATATCTTATCGAACCTAACGAGCTATACAGCAATCGCGTTAGGACCGGAAGTGGCTGAGATTCGGTTAACTGGTTTTCGTCTAGTACCGTTGAGTAATCACCAAGTGATGGCGATTATCGTGACGAGTGCAGGGACAGTTGATAATCAGGTATTTACCATTCCACAAGCGATTTCGGGTGATGAACTCGAAAAAGCCATTCGAATCATTAATGATCACCTAATTGGCTTACCGTTAACCGTGGTTAGTCAGAAGTTAAAGACGGATGTACCGGCGCTATTAGCCCAGTACATGGCTTCTCCGACCGGCTTTTTAGACATCTTCGACGATGTTTTGAAAAAGGCGAGTCAAGAGCGCTTATTTGTTGGCGGTCAGATGAACTTGTTGAATTTTTCAGAGTTCTCCGATGTCACCCAGCTGAAGTCGTTGTATAACATGATTAATCGTTCAGATGATTTAGCCAAGTTGCTAGATTTGTCCCCTGGAGGCGCCAATAGCCAAGTTCAGGTTCGCCTGGGCACCGAGATGGCCAACGATCTGTTGAAACATTATAGTCTAATGACTGTTAATTATGACGTTGGTGAACACGGACAGGGAGTCATTGCACTACTGGGCCCCACTAGCATGCCCTATTCGCGGATGATTGGGTTACTCGATTTATTCCGTGAAGAGTTAGCGAAGAAATTAATTGATTATTATGCGAATTTCGATGATGATCAATCTTAAAAGGAGCGTGTTTGTTTGACCAAGCAAGAAAAGGCTGAGAAACAAGAAAAGCCAGTAGCAGAAATGCCAGAAACAGAAACACCTAAAGAAGAAACGCCATTTGAACCTGAATTAGAAGCAGATGAAGTGATCGAAGATGCTGCACCTGACGAAGATGCAGCTAAGCCAGATTTAGCGGCTCAACTTGCTGAACTCCAAAAGAAATACGATGATTTAGAAGATAGTTTCTTACGGTCACAAGCTGAAATTAAAAACATTCAAACCCGTCATCAAAAAGAACAAGCTAGCTTGTTAAAATATGATGGGCAATCACTTGCAAAAGATGTCTTACCCGTTTTGGATAATCTAGAACGTGCGTTGGCAACTGAAGCAACTGATGATAGTGCTGAGAGTCTTAAAAAGGGTGTTCAAATGACATACGATCATATGAAACATGCTTTAGAAGATCATGGCGTTAAGGAAATTGAGGCGCAAGGACAAGCCTTTGATCCGACCATTCATCAGGCCGTGCAAACGGTCGCTGTTGATGGTGATCAAAAAGCGGATACTGTTGTACAAGTCTTCCAAAAAGGCTACTACTTGAAGGACCGCGTCTTAAGACCAGCAATGGTCGTTGTTGCACAATAAATTAAACTAAAAATCTAAAAAAAGAGGGTATTTTTTATGAGTAAAGTAATCGGTATTGACTTAGGGACAACCAACTCAGCTGTTGCCGTATTAGAAGGCGGACAACCAAAAATTATCACAAATCCAGAAGGCGCACGGACAACACCATCTGTTGTGTCATTTAAAAACGGCGAAATCCAAGTTGGTGAAGTGGCAAAACGCCAAGCAATCACTAACCCTGATACAATCGCATCAATCAAACGTCACATCGGCGAAGCAGGTTATAAAGTAACTGTTGGCGACAAATCATACACACCACAAGAAGTTTCAGCAATGATCTTACAATACATCAAGAAATTCGCTGAAGATTATCTTGGTGAAGAAGTCACAGAAGCTGTTATCACAGTACCTGCTTACTTCAATGATTCACAACGCCAAGCCACTAAAGATGCTGGTAAGATTGCCGGCTTAGATGTTAAACGGATTATCAACGAACCAACAGCTTCAGCATTAGCTTACGGTTTGGACAAGACAGAAACAGACGAAAAAGTCTTAGTTTATGACCTTGGTGGTGGGACTTTCGACGTTTCTGTTCTTGAATTAGGCGACGGTGTCTTCCAAGTATTATCAACAAACGGTGATACACATTTAGGTGGGGATGACTTTGATGAAGCCATCATGAACTGGTTAGTTGAAAACTTCAAATCAGATAACGGTATTGACTTGTCAAAAGACAAGATGGCTATGCAACGTCTAAAAGATGCTGCTGAAAAAGCTAAAAAAGATTTATCTGGTGTGACAAGCACCCAAATCAGCTTGCCATTTATCTCAGCCGGCGAAAACGGTCCTTTACATTTGGAAATGACTTTATCACGTGCTGAATTCGATAAGTTAACATCAGACTTAGTTGATCGGACAAAAGCACCTGTTATGAATGCTTTGAAAGATGCTGGTCTAGAATCAGGCGACATTGACAAGGTCATCTTAAACGGTGGTTCAACACGAATTCCTGCTGTTCAAGAAGCTGTTAAGAACTGGACAGGCAAGGAACCTGATCACTCAATCAACCCTGACGAAGCTGTTGCTCTTGGTGCTGCTGTTCAAGGTGGCGTTATCTCAGGTGACGTTAAAGACGTTGTTTTACTTGATGTGACACCATTATCATTAGGGATTGAAACAATGGGTGGTGTCTTCACGAAGTTAATCGACCGGAACACAACAATTCCTACAAGCAAAGCCCAAACATTCTCAACAGCTGCCGACAACCAACCTGCCGTAGACATCCATGTCTTACAAGGTGAACGTCCAATGGCTGCTGATAACAAGACTTTAGGTCGTTTCCAATTAACAGATATTCCTGCTGCACCTCGTGGTGTGCCACAAATCGAAGTTAAATTCGATATTGATAAGAACGGGATTGTTAATGTTTCTGCTAAAGACCTTGGCACAAATAAAGAACAAAAAATCACTATCAAGAGTAACTCTGGTTTATCAGACGAAGAAATCGATCGCATGATGAAAGAAGCTCAAGAAAATGAAGAAACCGACAACAAACGTAAAGAAGAAGTTGATTTGAAGAACGATGTTGATCAATTAATCTTCCAAACAGATAAGACTTTGAAAGAACTTGAAGGTAAAGTTTCTGACGAAGAATTACAAAAGGCTAAAGATGCTAAAGAAGAATTAGTCAAAGCACAACAAGAAAACAACCTTGAAGACATGAAGACAAAACGCGATGCGTTGAGTGAAATCGTTCAAGAATTAACAGTTAAGTTATATCAACAAGCACAAGAAGCACAACAAGCTGCTGGTGCTGAAGGTAATGCAACTGACGGTAAGTCTGACGATGGTACTGTTGACGGCGACTTCGAAGAAGTTAAAGACGACAAATAATAATGCGTTTTAAAAAAAGCCAAAACCTAGTATGGTCTAGGGCCTTGGCTTTTTTTAATCAGTCAATTATGCTATCCTTGATAGGATAGATTTAACGCGTAAGTATATGAATGGAGGCCCACAATGGCTGATAAAAGAGATTACTATGACGTCTTAGGGATAAGTAAAGACGCCTCAGATGATGAGATTAAAAAGGCCTATCGTAAACTTTCAAAGAAGTACCATCCAGATATTAACAAAGCCCCAGATGCAGAAGCCAAGTTCAAGGAAGTCACAGAAGCGTATGAAGCATTAAGTGACCCACAAAAACGGGCAGCTTATGACCAATACGGTCATGCTGGTATGAACGGTGGTTTCGGCGGCGGCGCAGGCCAAGGCTTCGGTGGCGGCTTTGGTGGTGCTGAAGGCTTCGGCGGTTTCGAAGATATCTTTAGTTCATTCTTCGGTGGCGGCGGTGCTCGGCAACAACCAAACGCTCCTCGTCAAGGTTCAGATTTACAATATCGGATGGATTTGAAGTTCGATGAAGCCATTTTCGGCAAAGAAACCAAGATTTCTTATAACCGTGAATCAGAATGTCACACGTGTCATGGCTCTGGTGCTAAACCAGGAACAAGCGCCCAAACGTGTCACAAATGTCACGGTGCAGGTCAAGTCCAAGTTGAACGACAAACAGCTTTCGGCCGCATGATGGCTCAAGAAGTCTGTGATGTCTGTGGCGGGACTGGTAAAGAAATTAAAGACAAGTGTGAAACATGTCATGGAACAGGTCACGAAGATGAACGGCATACTGTTAAGGTTAAAGTGCCAGCAGGTGTTGAAGATGGTCAACAAATGCGTCTTCAAGGCCAAGGTGAAGCCGGCACAAACGGTGGCCCTTATGGCGATTTATTCATCGTCTTCCGCGTGGCACCAAGTGCTGAATTCAAGCGCGATGGCGCACAAATTTATTCAGAAGTCCCAATTAGCTTTGTTCAAGCTGCTCTAGGGGATGAAATTGAAGTCAACACAGTCCATGGTCCTGTTAAACTAAAAGTGCCAGCGGGGACTCAAACGAATACCGTCTTCCGTCTACGTGGTAAGGGTGCGCCTAAGCTCCACGGGACAGGTAATGGGGATCAAAACGTTACAGTTAACATCGTGACACCAAAGACCCTCAACAGTAAACAACGTGATGCGCTAAAAGCATTTGCAGTCGCAAGTGGTGACTCAGTTAATCCACAAGACAACAACTTATTCGACAAGATTCTGAACAAGAAACACAAAAAATAGAAGTGCGTCAAAAGTGGTTATCCTGTGAGGATTAGCCTAACAGGGCGAATGATTGCTGTAAGCAATCGTTTGACTTGTGTAGCTAACCGGAATAGGATGCTTTTGAAAGTACGTTAAAAATAGAAGTGCGTTCAAGCCGGTTATACTTTGAGGACTAGCCTAGTTTCGTGAATGGGCGACGGAGTCGATCGTTTGCGGGACGTAGCTAGCCGCAGAAGTATGGTTTGAAAAGCACGTTAAAGCCCCTCTAATCCACAAGATTAGAGGGGCTTTTTTTGTTGGAGTGGATAGGTGGGAGATTTTTGAAAAATTCTGTTATAATGGCGGTAATAAATTAGGACGGAAGGTGAGTTTCATGGATGACAAAGACAAATTAGAACTCGAAATTGCACGCCTTAAGATGGAAAATGAGAATTTACGGTTGAAAACTGAGGTTGAACAGCGGAAGAATAATAAGTACTGGTTGTGGGCATTAGTGCCAATTGTCGCGATTCTTGCTGGCAACATGACCTCATTTTCACGGATGTTCATGCATTTTTGTAGATAGTTCACGATAGATTGGATAGAAATAGGCGTTAAGCAGATTATGAAAACTGCTTAACGCCTATTTTTTATTGGCGACTGTGACGGTAGCCGTAACTGAAGTAAATTGTTAGGCCAATCACCAACCAGATTAAGAAGACAATCCAAGTTGTTAGTTGTAACTGGGTCATGAGTAGTAAGCATAAGCCACATGAAAGTAAAGGAATCCATGGGAATAGTGGCACTTTAAACCCTTGTGGCAATTCATTATAAAATGGTAACTTGCGCAGGAAGATCACACCGAGAGAAACAGTTGCAAAGGCGAATAACGTGCCAATGTTGACCAACTCAGCAATCTTATCAAGCGGCACCACCACTGCGACGATGCTTGTGACGATGGCGAAAATCCATGTATTCGCAACCGGCACATGTGTTTTTGAACTGACTTTGGCAAAAACGGGTGGCAATAGCCCATCGCGACTAATGGCGAAGATCAGACGTGTTCCGCCATAGGTCATAACGAGTAGGACAGTTGTCATACCAGCAACTGCTCCCAGGGCAACAATCCCAGCAACCCAGTTTTGATGCATCAATTGAAGCGCAAAAGCAACGGGGTCACCGACGTTTAATTTCGTGTAGTGCACAACGCCAACGAGGACAGTCGCAACTGCGGCATACAATAATGAAGCAATCAATAATGAAGCGATAATCCCGATTGGCATATCACGTTGCGGATTGACAACTTCTTCTGATGCGGTTGAAACGGCATCAAAGCCGATGTAGGCGTAAAATGCTAAGGCTGCCCCAGAAAGAATGCCACCAGCACCAAATGGTAAGAACGGTTTGAAATTGGTTGGTTTCACATAGAAAATGGCAACGCCAAGGAAAATTACGATGACAGCGACTTTCACACCAACCATAATCATATTAATCCGTGTTGATTCGCGTAAGCCACTTGATAGTAAGAACCCAATCAATAACGTAATTAAACCGGCGATTAAATTAATACCACCAGGGTGGCCAGGCGTCCATGCAGTCGATAAGAAGGTAGGTAATTGTAATCCAAAGCCAGCAATTAGATTTTGGAAGTAGGCTGACCAACTGACGGCCACTGAGGCGACTGCGAAGAGGTATTCGGAAATAAGCGCCCAACCTAGAATCCACGCGATTAATTCACCGAAGACGGTGTAGACGTATGTGTAGGCACTACCGGCCAAGGGAATTGTAGAAGCGAATTCTGAATAACAAAGGGCAGCCATTGCACAGACGACTGCGGCGAGCAGGTAAGACAGCATCGCACCGGGTCCAGCATATTTAGCGGCGATAATCCCTGGTGTGATAAAAATACCGGCGCCGACGACTGCACCAACCCCCATGGCGGTTAAACCAAAGGCGGTTAAATGGCGTTCTAGTGTACTGTTTTTAAATTGGTTCACGTCGATTTGTTTTTTGGCAAAGAGTGAATGTTGTGTCATTAGTAACTCCTTTTTAAGTGAGATGATTCTAATTTTAATCGGTCTACTGAGAAGTGTCAAGATAAAAAAAGCGCCATGACAGTGATTGAGCCGTCATGGCGCGGATTAGTTAAGTGATTAAATTAAGCCCCAGTGGCGTAAACCTTCAATAATGCCACCTTCAGTATTCTTAGAAGTAATGTATTTAGCCTTGGCTTTAGCTTCCGGAATACCATTGCCCATAACGGTGGGATAGTCTACGAAGTCGAGCATTGGTAAGTCGTTTGTACCATCGCCAAACGCATAAGTTGGGATGTCCGTTAAGTTTTGTGAGCGAATCAATTCTTTAATACCGGTTTGTTTTGAACAATCTTTTTCAACCGTATCAATTGAGTTCGGTGTGTTGCGGTAGAATGTTAAGTCGGTACTTAGTGTTTCTGTATAGGCCTTGTCATTGCCGTTTGTTAGAATCAACATCATGTAGACTGGATGATTCAAGTAATAGTCTGGATTAACTTCGGGGACGGGGGCGTTGACAAACTTGTAGGCATCTTTGCCGGGTTGAGTTACAGCCGTAATCCGGATTGCTTCTTCATTATAAAAAGCGATGGCTTCGTCAGCAGCATTAGCAATTGCGACGGTTTTTTCAATCACGGGCGTTGGAATAGTGCCTTTATAAACAGGTTGACCTTCATATTGAATGAAGCTCCCATTTAAACAAATGAATGAATCGATGCCGGTTTTTGCAAGTGCATCTTGAATTTCAAGCGGTGAGCGACCGGTCGCAATGATTGGTAGGTAGTTGTTGGCGCGTAATTGGTGGAGTGCAATCGCAACAGCTGCATCTACTTCAGAATGTTCGTTGTAAAGTGTACCGTCAAGATCGAAAAATACTAGTCCTTTATAAGTCAAAATGGGGCCTCCTAAATAATGATATCTGCTTAACATGCTATCATGCTTAGCGATACCATGCAAACGGGAACCGTGATGTGTTTGATTTTCATCACTTCTTCATATATTATTCATCCGTAATTGGTTTATCTACTGTATAATATAGACATAGCAACGTAAAAAGAGAAGGAATTCTAATGAAAATTTTAATGGTAGAAGATAACAAATCCGTATCAGAAATGATGAGTATGTTTTTCCAAAAAGAAGCTTGGGATGCCCATTTCGCTTACGACGGCAATGAAGCAGTGGAAGCCTTTAGTGTCGATCCAGAGAGTTGGGACATTATCACGCTTGATTTAAATTTACCGGGTTTAGACGGAATGCAAGTCGCCCAAAAAATCCGCGAGTTGTCGAAGACAGTACCAATTATTATGTTGACGGCGCGCGATTCTGAAAGTGATCAAGTGCTTGGCCTTGAACTCGGTGCTGATGATTATGTGACAAAACCCTTTAGTCCAATCACACTGATTGCACGGATTAAAGCCTTACATCGCCGTGCTGAGTTGATTGATGAACAAGTCGAAGCAGCTGAAGAAAACTTACAACAAGCGGCTGAAAATTCAGATTTTGATGTACAAACAACACACTTTAAGTTGAGTTCTAAAACGCGTGAGACTTATTTATTGGACAAACCAATTTTAGATTTAACGCCAAAAGAATTCGATTTATTGAAGACGTTAGCTAAAAATCCCCGTCAAGTTTTCTCACGGGAACAATTATTAGAACTTGTGTGGGATTACCAATACTTCGGTGACGAACGAACAGTTGATGCGCATATCAAGAAGTTACGTCAAAAGATTGAAAAAGTAGGACCACAAGTGATTCAGACCGTTTGGGGTGTCGGTTATAAATTTGATGATTCAGACGCAGCGCGCGAATGAAGCTTATTTATCAATGGATGTTGGCATTTTTCGGCGTCATTATGACGACCATTATTATTGTGGGGATTGCGTTTACGCAATATTCGACAAGGACCGCTTATGAGAGCACCTGGGATCAACTAGAAGGTTACGCGGATGTGATTGAACGTGAAGCTTTCAAACAGGGGTCTCAAGCGGCCTTGTCGACCCAATTCATTATTGATAGTCAACAAATCCTTTCCCAACAACACGTTGGGTTTAATTTCTTTAACGCCGAAAACGAGATGGTGTATCCTACCCCGGATCCTAAAGTTTCGGTCAAGAAACAATATTGGAAACATTTAAAGAATGGCCAGATTCAACGGCTGAGCTTAAGTCGTGATTCGCACCAAGTGAATAACAATAAGCAAGAACAGTTAGTGGTCTTCAAACCCGTTTTTTACAATAACAAACTGATTTACGTGATTGGGGTGGCAGCACCACTACAAACCGTTAAATCTGGTTTGACAACGATGCGCAAGAACCTCTTGATTGCCTTTTTACTATCGACAATTGGTGGGATTCTGTTGAGTTACGTCTTAGCACGGTATCAAATTTATCGGATTAATCGCTTACGAAATGCGACCCACCTAGTTGCTGAAGGAGATTTTAATGTTCAGATTAAGAATCCTGGTAAAGATGAATTGGATGATTTGGCCACCGATTTTAATGAGATGGTGCATTCGTTGAATGAATCTGAAGAGGAAATTAAGCGGCAAGAAGATCGCCGGCGGCAATTCATGGCCGACGCTGCTCACGAAATGCGGACGCCTTTAACGACCGTTAAGGGTCTGTTAGAAGGGTTGCAATATGATGCGATTCCAGAAGAGATGCGCGCCAAGAGTATTTCATTAATGCAAAATGAAACCAACCGACTCATTCGCTTAGTCAACGAGAACCTGGATTATGAAAAGATTCGGACTAACCAAATTAAATTGAACCCGCAAACGTTTAATGCGGTGGAAGCTATCCAGAATATTCAAGAGCAACTCGAGAAGAAGGCGACTGAAGCCGGTGATACGCTCATCTTGGACGCCCAAGAGAATGTCCCAATCTATGCCGACTATGACCGTTTTGTCCAAGTGATGTTTAACATCATGCAAAATGCCATTCAGTTTACAGAAAATGGGCAAATTACGGTGACTGCGGAAGCTGGTTTCCACGAAACAATCTTAACGATTAGCGATACCGGTATCGGAATGACGGACGAACAAGTCAAAAATATTTGGGAACGGTATTACAAAGCAGATCCATCACGTAAGAATACCAAATATGGTGAATCTGGTTTAGGGTTGGCGATTGTCCACCAACTCGTTCAGTTACATCATGGGACGATTGAGGTTCAAAGTATTCCTGAACAAGGGACCACTTTTACCTTAACTTTCTCAGATGAAACGATTGTGACAAGTGAAAGCTAAATCAATTTAAATAGGCGTCACGACAAGGATTAAATTGTCATGACGCCTATTTTTTTAGATTAAATATGCAATTGCGTTTGAGCTGGTTGGGTTTCACTGATGATTTGGCCAGCGTGCATTGAGAGGGTAACAGCGGCGCGCTTGTTAAGTGCCTCGTAGAAGTTGTCGCTATCCATTAGAATCAGGTGGGCGGGTTTACCCACTTCGAGACCATATTGGTCAAGGACGTGCATTGCACGAGCACCATTGTAAGTAATGAAGCGATAGGCATTCATGATTTCAGTATAACCCATGATTTGGGTTGCCAGTAGGCCACTATACAACACATCAAGCATGTTGCCATCGCCCATTGGGTACCATGGATCTTGAATATCATCTTCACCAAAAGCGACGTTTAGCCCGTTGGCAGTCAGTTCTTTTACGCGCGTCAAACCACGGCGCTTCGGATAAGTGTCAAAACGGCCACCGAGAAATAGGTTGACAAGTGGGTTGGCGACGAAGTTCAAATCCGCCATTTTTAACAGCCGCATCAATTTGTACGTATAGGCATCGTTGTAACAGCCCATGGCAGTTGTGTGTGAAGCCGTCACTTTGTCCTTCATCCCCGTTTCAAGGGCGAGAGTCGCAACTGTTTCAAGACTACGTGAATTGGGATCATCAATTTCATCGGTATGTGCGTCGAATAATAAATCATATTCTTGAGCGAGTTCAAAAGCAAACTTCAAAGATTCGACGGCGTATTCGCGATTAAATTCGAAATGTGGAATAGCACCGATTGCATCAACCCCTAATTGGGCAGCTTTGGTCATTAATGCTTTGCCATTTGGAAAAGAAAGAATCCCTTCTTGAGGAAAGGCTACCAGTTGCAAGGTCATCCAATCTTTGACTTCTTCGCGAACCTCGATTAAGGCTTTGAGCGCAACTAAGTCTGGATCAGTCACGTCAACGTGTGAGCGAACGAATTGAATCCCATGGCTGGCTTGTAATTTCAGTGCTTGGATTGCGCGGCGTTTGACGTCGTCGTGGGTTAAGTCCTTTTTGCGTTCGGACCAAATCCGAATGCCATCAAACAAGGTTCCAGATTCATTCCATTCAGGCTGGCCGGCGGTGAGGGTTGAATCGAGATGGACGTGAGGATCAACAAATGGCGGTAATGCCAATTGACCATGTCCGTCGATGACTTGCTCATTAGGATGCGGTATTAGCTGTGCCTCAATTGCTGTAATGATCCCATTTTCAATTCTGATTGACTGCAATGATTCTTGATTCTCAATGTGCACGTTTTGAATGAGCATTTTATCCAACCTCGCTTTTTTTATTAGTGAGTATAACAATCATGAGTTGACTTTGGCAAGTAAGTTTAATACAATGCTTATAAATATAAATCCTTTTAAGGGCAGTCCAGTGAGGCTGACAAAGGAGCGGTTAACAAGTACATTAGTGGACCTGCTCTGTCTAGGAGTAGGTCTTTTTTTAATGCAATTAACCAAGTGGAGGGTATCAAAATGACAAAGCAACAAACAATTCATGCAGTATCCAAGGACGCACGAACGATGGGCAGTTGGGATTTGTTCGCAACTTGGATTGGTGCAAATGCGAATAACGGTACTTGGTTTATCGGCGGCATTATTGCGGCAACTGGCTTGATTCAAGGGTCTACGTTGTTACTAGTTGTTGGCTGTTTATCGTACGTCTTGCTCGCACTGGCCTCCTACATGGGGTATCAAACTGGTGTGGGGGCGATGGGGCTAACGCGGGCCTCATTTGGCGTGAAGGGATCCATCTTGCCATCAATTATCAATGTGGTGCAATTCATCGGTTGGGCTGCGGTGAATACGTATATTGCAGCCACTTCAGTGAGCTTCATCATCAAGGAAATTATGGGCTGGTCGGGCAACGATGCAGCCACTAACCGGATGAGCTTGATTGTTGGGATTCTAATCATGTCTGTCCTGCATTTAATCAGTATTTCACTCGGTGAAAAATCCGTCCGCTGGATTGAACGAATTGGCATCATCTTAGTGATTATCTTAGTCACTTGGGAATCAATCATTGTCTTCAAAATGGTACCGTTCAAAGACTTAGTGGCGTGGCGGCCAGCCAGTAACTTGCGGCTTGAATTTGGGAAGGCGGTCGATATCCTAGCAGCGTTTAACCTTGCATGGGTAACCGCTGCTGCGGACTTCAGTCGTTTTTCAAAGAACAAGAAAGCAGCCACTGGCTATTCATTCTTAGGCGCCAATATTGGCTTGTTCTGGTTTGCTTTCATCGGGTTAACGGCGACAATTGCCACAGCGATTACGTTAAATCATTTTGACCCGAACAATGCGGATCCAAGTACCATTGCGGCCAAATTAGGGTTAGGTGTTTTAGCGTTATTAGTGATCGTGATTACCAGTACGACAGCTAACGCGGTGAATCTAATGGCTGCGGGATCGGCTTTAACCAATATTTTTCCGAAATTTAAATTAACGCCGGCATTGTGGGTCGTGACGTTATTGGCAACGGTGATGACCTTTATCTCAGTCTATGTTGCCTCATTTTTAACCACTTTCGAAACCTTCCTTGATAGTATTGGGATGTTCTTAGGGCCTGAAATCGCAGTTTTCTTGGTGGATTACTTCATTATTAGACAGCGGCACTACAATGTTGGTGCGCTCAATGAAGTTGCTGGACCATACTGGTACACCAAAGGGTATCATCTGACAGCAATGATTGCGTGGGTCATTGGAGTGGTCAGCTACTTGGTCTTAAATCAATTCGCGATTATTCACGCTTATACGGGGGCAACGTTTATCGCAATGGGGCTGACAGCACTTGTTTATTGGTTAATGATTCAAAGAAAAGAAAAGACAATTTAAGGGAACTAAAAAAACGTCTTAATTAAGGCGCTTTTTTTAATTTTTACCACAGAGTTCATATAATTTTCATACTTTAGTTTTACACTATCTTTATTAGGAGGTGGGTCATGTTCTTCATTAAATCAATTCCAGCTAATATTCGGTATTATTTACGCCAATCTTTGTTAATCTATCTCGTGGATTGCCTCTTTTTAGGCGTCATGCTGATTGCGCTGAGCTTGATCAGTTTAGAACGACATGACCTCAACCAGTTGAAAAAGCAATTAGCCAACTTTAACACAACTAAAGAGGGGACTAACCCCCTGACACATCTGGTTCAGAGTAAAGAAATTTTACTAGGACGCTATCAATTTATCGCGGTAGTGCTGACTATTGTTATCACACTTGTGATTGGTATTTTGACTTGGCAAGCGTTTAAGAAGATGCGTCAGGATATCGATACTTTCACTAGTGCGAATTGGTCGCGACATACAATTGTCAATTATTATACGTTAACGGCGCTTTGCTTACTAATCAGCGCAAGCGTGACAGTGATTTTAGGTTGGTTATTAGTCAATTCCTACTATTGGCGCGGATTAGAGCTGATTAATCAACAGTGGCTACAAAAGCCGCTGCGACCAATACAAGGTCCCCGAGCATTTCAACCGTTATTTAAAAATCATCTGACTGACTTTAGTAGTCATTCGTTATTGAATCCGATTTTGCATGAGAGTACAAAGCAGAATTTAACCAATCAAGTATTCGCCCAACTATGGGCACCATTTATCAGTCTAATTGCACCAGTTTACATTATTGGTTGGTGCCAAGTTACTCGCTTTAGGAAAATGAGAAAGGCGTGATTGAAATGCTAAATAAACAACCCTTAGCACTTGGACAGGTCTATTTTAGTCAACCGGAGATGATTCAGCAGAGCCTTGAATCACCTGAACCCCCATATGTCATTGATTATGAGGCGCCTAAGATTCTACCCTTTATGTCCGGTTGGGATAACTTGTTGCTTCCTAAAAAGCAGCTTGCACCAACGTTAAAAATGTTGATTGAACAGCATTTAAAGCGCAGTCGGAGTTTATTGGGCACCGAATTACCGCCAGTCGATCAGTTCTGGATTCAATTGATTCGCGGTTTAGCAAGCCACCAGCAACTCGTGGTGGTCAAGCATTTCTTAGATGAACTTCCACCAACGGATGCTCGCCAATTATTAAATGATGTCAGAGCGGTAGCAGCGCAGTTTCAAATTATTGTAATCATGACAACGACTCAGGAATCCGTTTTTAATAGTTTTCAATCGCAGGTGATTAGCTAACGTCAAAAAAACGCAAGGACAATATATGTTGTCCTTGCGTTTTTTTTTGACGATTATTCCGCATCGTTAGTTGCTGTTGCATCAGACTCTTTTTTCAGGGCCTTTGATTTTGGCACTTCCGTGAGGCTTGATTGATCATCCGCTAATTCTGGAGCATCGGTTTTAAAGAGCCCAACAGTCGATTGATCACCATTTTGCGAGAATAAACTGGTTGAATTAGCCCCTAATTTATTTTGAATATCGACAAGCTGTTGATAGCCAGTCAGATAGTTATAATCGGCAGGGTTCACTGGTTTAAAACCTTGTGGTGTATAGAAACGTAATAGGTTCTTTTCGTTAACTGAATCCGACAAACTCAATTCGCGGTTCACTTGTTTCTGCCAAACAGCGACTTGTTTTTGTAACTTAGCTGTTGGTTCAGTTACTTCTGTCCCATCCTGATTATTGTAGATGGTGCCATCGAGCACTGTGTAATCAGGGGTGACAAAGTTATGGTTTCGGAAAGCCACGACTTGATCATGTTGTGGTGATAATAAATCGGTGCCGAATTGGACGTAATTTTTATTATCAATCCCGAGTAAGTGAAGCATTGTTGGTAACGCATCGATTTCGCCACCATATTGTTTTTGGATACCGCCTTTTAAACCGTTCATGTGAATCATGTAAGGCACACGCTGCAGTTGGGCGTTATCGTAGTCGGTCCACGTTTCTGGGTCGCGGCCTAGTACACTGAGTAAGGCCTTATTATCAGAATTCGAAAGACCGTAGTGATCACCATAGAGGACAATCATTGAATTATCATAGAGCCCAGATGCTTTAAGATAATTGAAGAACTCTTCTAAGGATTGGTCAAGATAATGGGCGGTCGCAAAATAGTTATTGACCGCTGTATTATCAGTTGTGGCACGGGGGAAGTCACCGTCTTTTTCGGGTAATGGGAATGGAAAATGGTTGGTGACGGTGATGAATTTCGTGTAGAACGGCTGTTGTAGCTGTTCGAGATACTTAATCGATTCACCGAATAATAATTTGTCCTTCAAGCCGTATTGTAAGACGTTATCAGGATCGGTGTTAAAGTAGGAAGAATCGAAGAAGTAGTTGTAGCCGAAGTTCTTGTAGACGTTATTGCGGTTCCAGAAGGTGCCCACATTACCATGGAAAACGGCACTCGTATAGTCACCGTTTTGCTTGAGGATTGATGGGGCAGCTTGGAAGGTGTTATCCGAACCAAGCGTTGTAAAGACTGAGCCTTGTGGTAGACCGTAGACGCCGGTTTCCATCATGTTTTCGGCATCACTGGTTTTACCTTGGCCAACTTGATGGAAGAAGTTTTCAAAACCTAATGTATTTTGATCATGATAGAGGCTATTTAAAAATGGCGTTACTTCGCGGCCTTCGAACTTAAAGTCGATTAGGAATTGTTGAAAACTCTCTAAATGAATGACAATGACGTTCTTGCCCTTGGCAACGCCTGCGTATTCAGCGTTCGGTGCAGCGTAATGCTCTTTCATAAAGTCGAGCACCGGATCTAAGTCGTAACTCTCAGCCTGGGCGCGC
The DNA here is from genome assembly GCF_046580785.1 of Latilactobacillus sp. VITA-14. NCBI lineage: Bacteria > Bacillati > Bacillota > Bacilli > Lactobacillales > Lactobacillaceae > Latilactobacillus > Latilactobacillus sp. VITA-14. Next base: position 26,638 of record NZ_JBJKTM010000001.1, on the reverse strand, counting down.
ACTTGATTATTCTGAGTAGTCTTGAAAGCATCGTAGACGGTGAAGGTGTCGATGCCGAGGTACTTAACGATGTAGTTCCGATCAAACGTCCGTGATAAAATTTGAGGTCGGCTGATTTCACTTAAGCCAAGGTTGATGCCAAATAATAAGACGGCCAATGAGGTAATACTGAAGGCCCACCGCCGATTAAATGCGTGTTTGTCGATCTTGATGACCTTGGTTAAAATCAGCAAGGCTAAGACGATAATATCAATCCAATACAGCGCATCATGCCAGTTCATGAGGGCCAGTGAACTTTTGCTGAGCCCAGCCGAAACTTTTGAATACCCTAAGATGGTGTTGATGGTCATGTAATCGGTGAATTGCCGGTAATAGATGACATTAAAATATAAAAGAGCGGTGTTGGCGGCATAGATAATCAAGCTCAACCAATAACTGAGATGCGGCTGGCGAACATAAAGAATGATGCCGAATAAAAGGAGCGTCGTCGCGACCGGATTAAAGATTAAAATAGCAATTTGTAAGAAGCCACTAGCTGCGAGGTTAAAATCGGTGAAGTACCCGAATAACGTTTTTAGCCAAAATAAAAAGACTAACAAACTCATGAAGCCTAATCTCGTGGATAGGAATGATTTAATTTTTGTGAGTTTCAAATAATGTGACATCCTTTCAAAAAACAGAACTAAAAGAGCGCTAATGCCTTATTTTAACCCGAGGGCGGCATTAGCGCAAATAGCAGTTTAAAGTTTAAACAGAAACTTAACGTTTCGCGGGCCGCATGATGGCATCGTACTTTGGATTCAGTTGATCTGGCGCCAAAACATGTTGATAAACGGCTTGTAATTCATGGCCGACTTCTGTAATACTCTTAGACTGCGCAGTTTGGTAGCCTTGAGCTGTTAAATCGGGAACGGCATTAGTGACCATCGCTTGGATGAGTTGACTGAATTCTGCGTTAGTGTGACCCATGTAGCAGTTTTGTTGATCGGCAAGCCAGCCATGGTAAACCGGAATATCGCGCACCAATACTTTTTGATGACTTGCAAGGGCTTCTAAGACGACAATCCCTTCAGTCTCTTCATAAGAAGGGAAGAAAAATAAGTCAGCATTGGCATACGCGCCTTCGATAATATCGCCTTTGATATAACCAGGGAAGATGACGTTGTCGGGATGATCCTGTTTGACAATCCGGCGAATATTTGCTGGAATACTGTACATGGGTACATCTCCAAACCAGATAAAGGTGTATTCGGGTAGACCTTTGGCGATTTCGACAAAATCGAGAAGCCCTTTGCGTTTAAAGAAGAGGCCGACGCAGATAATCACTTTTTGATCAGGCTTTAAATGGAAGAAATTCCGAAAAGCGGCTTCTTTAGCTGGTGTGGCTTGATACTTGGCTAAATCAATGCCGTTTGAAATGGGAGCGATAGGGTTGGTTAGACCATAGCTTTCCAATAATGATTTTGAATAAGGGGTGGGGGTGATTAAGTGGTCGGCTTGTTGATAGAGGCTAACGAGGTACCGTTTAACAAATGGAGCGAGTTGATTGGAACCAACAAAGGAGTTGCGAAAATCTTCTTCGGTCGAATGTGCATGATAAATGACGGGTTTCCCCATTTTACGAGCCTTCTTGATGACACTGCGGCTTTTGAGTCCGTATGTATTGATATGTAAGATATCGTAATCTTGATCATTCGGATCAAGCGTATAGTCAATCCCCATTTCGGTTAACGCGCGTTTTTGATGATCCAACGCCCGCCCAATTCCAGATTTAGCGAGTAATTTTTCACTTTCAAAATATAATAGAACTTTCATAAAAGGCTCCTGTTTCAAGTTATAGTAATTTCTATTATAGCATAGCACAGTAGGCACACATCGGGCTAAAGTTGGGCAGTCGATACCTAATAGTTTAAGATTCACTTTAGTCGAGTAATTAAGCGTTATTTATTGAAAAAAAACAGCTATAATGGACTTAATTACTCATTGAATAATGAACAGATAGGTTAAATTAGTGGAATAAGTGAGGTTGGTTTTTTGGTATTTCTTGGGCGTATTTATGAACAATGGATCCTCCCTTGGGGGGAACAGTATAATCATTTACCACTCATCAAATTGACGGTGGAGAGTTTAGATAAGACGATTTTGTATTGTTTGGTTTTTATTGTGTGCCGGTTGGGGTACTTATTAATGAAACGACGCAAAATACAGCTTCTCCCAGAACTGAAACTATTGTTATTTGTGTTTTATATTGCCTTATTGGTCTCGTTAACGGTTTTACGGCATATTTATTATCCGTGGCAAATGCAGTTCCATTTGCAACGACCACTTAGCCAAATTAATTTGACACCGTTTGTTGAGACTTTCAAGTTACGGCAAGCGCCCGCCCAGATTGATTATTGGTATAACTTCTACGGGAACATTGCGTGGTTTATCCCGTTTGGTTTATTGCGACGGTCATTGACACAGCGCAAAGGGGATCGGTTGATTACGATTATTGAAGGGGCTCTGTTATCCCTGTGTATTGAATCCGCCCAGTTTGTTTTAGGAACTGGCATGGCAGATATTGATGATCTCATGTTTAATACATTAGGGGTGATGATTGGCGTCCTGTTATATCAAGTCCTACAACATGCAAAGCGAAAACATTAAGGCTATCAACGGTAAGAAAACGCTTATCGTTGATTTTTTTTACTAAAAAAACGCTTTTTTACGTAAAATTTACGTAAGCGCAATCACGACTGGGACAGTTGCTTACATAACGGTAGTGAAGGCTAGTAACGATTGAATGGTGCCGTTTTCCTACTAGCCAGCGGATATAAAACTATGTATAATGGATTCTTGTACTTTAGAGAAGAAGAGGAATTTATAAATGGCTATTTTAATTGCATTAATCCCTGCACTTGCATGGGGTAGTATCGGGTTAGTGAGTGGCAAACTTGGCGGGAATGCCTATCAACAAACCTTAGGAATGACAATTGGTGCGCTGGTTTTTGGAATCGGTACCTTTTTAGTATTACAACCCGCTTTAAACTTACGGATTATGGTAATCGGTATCATTTCCGGTTTATTCTGGAGCATTGGTCAAGGACAACAGTTCCAATCAATGCAAGCGATGGGTGTTTCTAAGACAGTCCCATTATCAACCGGGATGCAATTGATTGTAAACACTTTAGCAGGTGCTTTGTTATTCCATGAATGGAAGACAACGCACGATTACATCTTCGGGATTACTGCATTAGTGATCTTAATCGCTGGTGCCACGTTAACTTCAATGAAGGATCCGAAGAGCAGTGTTGCTGCTAAAGAAGATACACAATTTGCACGTGGTTTTAGAGCATTAATCTTATCAACAATCGGTTATGGTGGTTACACAATCATCGTTAACTGGTCACACATTGGCGCAACATCAATTGTTTTACCACAAGCAATTGGAATGTTCGTCGGTGCTGCAATCTTTGCCGGTGTTGGCATTGGGACAGCGGTCTTCAATAAGAAAACAGCACTCAACATTAGTACTGGTTTATTATGGGGTCTTGGGAACTTATTTATGTTGATTTCAATGAATGATATTGGTCTAGCAATTAGCTATTCATTATCACAATGTGGTATTATCATCTCAACAATCGGTAGTATTTACCTATTGGGTGAACAAAAAACGAAAAAAGAAATGGTTTACGTCACACTTGGCTGTTTATTAGTCATTGTCGGTGGGGTCACCCTCGGTATGATGAAGTAAGCAACTTACTAATAAGTCACCTAGACAAATTGTCTGGGTGGCTTATTTTGTTTAGAGTGTGTATTATTCTATAGAAAAGGCAAAAGAAGTGAGTCAGATGAAGAGAACAAATAAAACAGCTGTCAGTTACTATTTATTAAGTGTGCTAGTTCCCATGTTATTAATGGTGGGGCTATATGCAATGCTCCAAATAGTGCCATTTGGACGGCATAATTTATTGATTAGTGATCTCGGTACCCAATATATGCCCTTTTTGGCAGAGTTTAAACGGCAAATGGCCCAGATGAATTTCAGTACGTATTCATTTTCGCTTTCACTGGGTGGCGATATATTACCGCTAGCGGCTTATTATTTAATCAGTCCTTTTAATTTACTGCTCCTATTTTGGTCGAATAGCCAGTTGCCAGTGGTGGTTGGGTATGTCATTATTTTGAAGATTGGGGCAATGGGTTTAACGATGGCCCATTTTCTAAAGACGCGTCAGCCTGAATATCATTTTTCCGCGCTAATTTTTGCAACAGCTTATAGTTTAAGTGGCTTTGTGGCAATGAACTTTTATAACCTAATGTGGTTAGACGCTCTGATTTTCCTCCCACTGGTCATCTTAGGATTAGAACGGCTATTTTTAAAAGGGCGTCCTGGCTTATATATCTGGATGTTGGTTGCCACTATCTTTACCAACTATTACTTGGGTTATATGTCATGTCTATTTGCCGTTTTGTATGCAATTAGTTTGTTAATCAAATGGAAACAACCCCAACAGTCTTGGTGGCAACTAGTGGTTCACTGGCGGCAGGCTATCTGGCAGTTTTGTTGGGCCTCATTGATTGCGGGGGGCACAACAGCAGTTGTATTATTGCCGTCGTTACTTGGAATGTTGAAGACTGGGAAAAAGACAATCGCTGCAACCAGTTTTTATCCAACCCCGCAGTTTGGCTGGGAAGTTTTGAGCCAATTTCAAGTCGGCGGCAGCCATTATACGCAACGCTTAATTCATGAACCAACTTTATTTATCAGTACATTAGCGCTGTTATTTGCGGTCTATTATTTCTGTCTACCAACCATTCGACGGCAAGCAAAGTGGTCGAACGGCTTTTTAATTGTTAGTTTAGCGTTAAGTTTCTGGGTAACGACATTTAATACGATGTGGCACATGTTCCAGCAACCAGAAGGGTTTCCATATCGGAATACCTATTTGATGGCATTTGTTCTCATCAAAATTGCCTATGAAGCAAGTATTGAACCAATCGGTAAACGTCAAACGAAACGCCTGGTTATTTTGATAGTCGGTTGCTTGCTCAGCATTGGCCAGTTGGCGCTCTACTATGGGCCACATGTACGTGGTGTGCAGAAACAATCGCTCTGGTTGTTAATCGGACTAATGGTTTTGGCTAGCGTTATTTTTGCAGCGTGGCAAAAAGGAGCACGTTGGCAACCGTGGGTGATTGGTCTGGGAGCCGTATTGACGTTTAGTGAACTGGTGATTAATGGCCGCTTGACGACCACTAAGTTACCGATGGGCGATCAAGTTGTTTATGCGCAACAATACCAACGCCAAGCAGCACTCTTTGAACAGCTTGAACGGCAAACACCTGATTTCTATCGCGTTAATAACCAAGCGATTCTCTTAAAAAAAGCGTTTAAGGAACCGTATTATGGGTACAATGATGCGTTGACCTTTGGACAGTATACATTAAACAATTATTCTTCGACACTTGATGAGCGGATGCGGACGATGTTGGTTAATCTCGGTTTTTATAGTAAGAATGCCCGGCGGATTAACGGGATTGGGCATACTGTGCTGACTGACCTACTATTTGCCAATCAATATGACCTAATTGCTAAGCAAGGACAGGTTGTGACACAACCCCATAAAACGTTAGGCTTAGGGTTTGCGGTTAATGACCAGCTAGCACACGTGGCTTTGAAAGCACATGAGCCGTTTGAAAATCAAGATCGAATTATGCAAGCGATGACGGGACAAACGACACCATTTTATCAATATAATCAATTAGATTTACAAGCGCAAAAACGTCGGCAAATTACGTTTACAACGCAAGTTAAGACAAGTGGATATGCTTATCTATACTTGCCGCAACAAAACTTATCAAAGCTGAAAGTGAAAATTAATGGCCGAACACATAAAGTACCGATTGAATTGAATGGGACCACGATTATTGGTTTGGGTCGCTATCAAAAAGGGCAACAACTAACGCTGACAATTACCAGTCGGCAACCTAAAGCCTTTCGTAAGATTCAGGTGGCTAGTTTAGACCAGGCTCATTTCGATCAAGCTTTTGATCAGTTGGCACAACAACGCTTAAAGATCGACCTAAAACAACTGTCGGCAGATAATGGTCGGATTGCTGGTGTAGTACCAGCTAAGACCGCTGATCAATTACTTTATCTAAGTGTGCCATATGACAGTGGTTGGCATGCGCAAGTCAATCATCAAACAGTTCGTACACGACGAGTCATGGGCAATATGCTTGCAGTGCCACTTGAGAAAGGGACTAACCAAGTTCGCTTAGTCTATCGTGCGCCGGGACTAATTATCGGCGCGATCATTTCAACATTTAGTTTAATGACATGGGGACTTATCTTAATTAAGCAACGCCGGCATTAAAAAAGCAGGTTAACGATGACAATCATCATCGCTAATCTGCTTTTTATTGTGGCTTATTTGGGGTGTAGTTGAGTGGCTAAGCCAAGACCAATTAAGGTCAGGCCGAGCAAACTAATAAATACGACTTGGTAACCGGCGACACTTAAAAGGAGAGTTGCAAGGGTGACGCCCAGCGCGCCCGCAATTTGACGAATCGTGGTTGTGACGGCAGTGCCGTCAGCGAGCACTTGATCCGGCAGGCTATTAGCACCAAGTGTAACAGCAGGCATCATGACAAATGCGTTGCCGCCTTCGATGAAACAGGCACACAGGATCATCAATGGTAATGACAGCCATTGGTAGAAGCCAATCAAAGCTAGCCATCCAATGCTAATCATGGTTAGGCCAACGAGTAAGGTCGGTTTAAAGCCAATTTTATCAGCTAACCGGCCCGCGAGTGGATTCAAAAGGCTTAACACAACGGCAGCAGGGACCAATGCTAATCCTGAAAGAAGCGGCGTCAACTTCAATTGAGCTTGAAAATATAATGGGTAGATGACTGTGGTGACAATCAATGAAATATAGGAAATAGCAGTCAATCCGACCGCAATATCGTAGTTAAGGTAACCGAGAATATGTAAATTAAGAAGTGGCGTTGTCTGGGTGAGTTGCCGGTAGACAAAATAACCCAGTGCTAGGCAGCTCACTAATCCGATACCCCAGAGTCCGATTGGGTTGATAGTAGGATGATTAGCGCTACTGATGACATATAATAAACCGATTAATCCAGTTGTACATAAAACGGAAAGACCATCAAGGTGATAGGGCTTAGCCGGCATAATATCAGAAATAGTGAAGTTAGCTGTTGCTAACACGGTTAAGATAATCAGAATAAAGGCGATGAATAGTCCTCGCCAGCTGAAGTAGTTGAGAATAATCCCTGAAATAATCGGCCCACAAGCTAGTGCAGAGCCCATTACTAAACCAGCCAGGCCCATAATTTGGCCCCGTTGATTTTCAGCAGTAATGGTTAATAAGACAGTTTGAAACGATGGAAATAAAACACCTACTGCGATGGCTTCCAACGCCCGCCCGAACAATACCCAACCGAACTGATTAGCGAAGACAATTAATAGCGTTCCAATAGTAAATAAACTTAAAATCCCCATGTAGAGTCGTTTGAATGGGATGTTGTTTAATAACCAAGGACTAATCGGCATCATGACACACATTACGAGCATAAAACCGGTTGTCAGCCATTGAACAGTTGTGGCTGATAAATCAAAATAGGCCATTAAGGTTGGATAAGTAGTTGAAAGGGCAGATTGGCTGATAGACATTGTGAACGTGCCGGTTAGTAGGGTGAATGTAAATAGTTTTAGTGCTGTTCCAGATAGATAACGTTGGTTGGACAAGTAATCAGATCCTTTTTTTGGCTTACCTTAACTATAGGACGTCATGTTTTATTTGTAAAATGAAACGCAATTTGAAATCGTTATCGGTAACAAAGGCTAATAATTAGCCTTTTATCTATACTTAGTATATATTTATACTCATGATAAGTATTTAGATATTATATTAAAGGGGGAACGACCATGAGTGTCAAAGCGGATCAACTATCGACTCAGGAATACATCGTACGGTGGAATCAATTTTTAGAACGGTTTATCGTGTTTGAAACAGTATTTAGTGAGTACACCCAGACCAGCAAGAACATCACCAAGGGGCGCTGTCTGGTGGGCGAAAATTTGGAATCGTTAAACGAATATTTTCAACGTAACTTACGGGTTTTTAAACAATTTATTGATCAAGTCACATTACTAAACCCGCCAAAAGAATTACGAGAAATTAACCGTCAGTTACAATTAGTAATGACTGATTACGTCTCGTCCGCTGAAGCCATGGTCACCGCCTTCAACGAGGGTGATGAGTTAAACTTATATCAGAAACTCACAACGAGCCGTCAACAACAAAAGAGTCTTCGAATACGCATTAGTGAACTTTTAAATCAAATCGCTGTTTTTAAAACACAGGCGGTCAAATAAAAAAAAGACACCCATCTGGCAACTCTCAGCCGGTAGGTGTCTTTTTTTTGACTAGATAATTTTACGCCTTATGATGCCGTGATTGCAGAAATCGGGACAGAGTTTGCTGGCGAAGATGAAACGGCCCAAGTTGTGGCTGTAACAACGCGCCAACAAAATTTAACGCCATGGGGCCATGTTAAAGAAGCCTTTAATCAATTAATCGGCGTGATTACCGGTGCGATGAGTCCGATTGTCGGTATCTTAGCTGCTGGCGGGATTTTAAAAGGTGTCTTGGCGATGCTAACGATGCCACAACTTGGCGCGTTATTAAGTGCTAAGAGTGAAGCGTACATTGTCTTAAGTACGATGGGTGATTCTGTTTTCTACTTCTTACCCATGTTGGTTGGGTTCACTGCTGCTAAGAAATTAAAAGGTGATCCAGTTTTAACCGCTGTCATCGGTGGTGTTCTGGTGCATCCTTCATTAGTGGCTTTAAACGGGAAATCATTGCTTGAAATTGGGTCATTAAACTTCCCAATGGTCAACTACACATATTCGATTTTCCCAATGATTCTCGCTGCTTGGTTGGTTGCTAAATTAACCAAATGGGTTAAAGGCTACTTACAAATTATCTTTACACCATTGATTGTGATAGCAGTCGTTTCTGCCATTACGCTTTACATCACAGGGCCTGCTATTATTTGGTTATCAAATGGTTTAGCATTCGGGATTCAATTCTTATTATTAAAGAGTGGTTGGTTATCTGGGTTATTAATCGGTGGATTCTATCAAGTGCTTGTTATCTTCGGATTACACTGGGGGATTTTACCAATTATTGCCAACGATGTTGCCGCAACGGGTCACAGTTACTTGAACGCGATTTTAAGCACAACAATGATTGCACAAGGGGCCGCTGTTTTAGCTGTTGCGATTAAGACCCGTAAAACAGCTTTAAAAGAATTATCATTTGCTGGTGCGATTTCAGCATTCTGTGGGGTTACAGAACCTGCTATTTATGGGGTCAACTTGAAGTTCCGACGCGTCTTCATTGCCGGTTTACTTGGTTCAGCCGCTGGCGGATTTGTCAGTGGGTTATTCCACGGTAATATGTTCGGTTTCGCGGGTTCGTGGATCGGCTTTGCATCATTCTTAGATCCAAAACACCCAGCAGATTTATCAAACTTATGGATTTTCATCGCATCATCAGCGGTTGCAACGATTGTGCCATTTATTGTAACGCTCGTTTGGGGTTATAACGATCAAATGACAGCTGGTGAAGCAATGGCTAAACCACAAAAACCAGGAACAGCAAAATAAACGACTGAAATAGGAGAGATATCGCATGGCATGGTGGCAAAAAGCAACAGTTTATCAAATTTATCCGCGGAGCTTTCAAGATTCCAACGGTGACGGAATCGGGGATATCAACGGCATTATTCAACGGTTAGATTATTTACAAAATCTTGGGATTGAATTGATTTGGTTGACGCCAATGTATGTTTCCCCCGGTCGTGATAACGGTTATGATATTGCGGACTATTACCACATTGATCCCATTTTTGGTGATTTAACCGATTTTGAACGACTCTTAAATGAAGCCCACAAACGTGGGATTAAAATCATGATGGATATGGTGGTCAACCATACTTCTGATCAACACCGCTGGTTCCAAGAGAGTCTCAAAGGCAAGGATAATCCGTACCATGAATATTATTTGTGGCGTGATCCAGTGGATGGACACGAACCAAATAATTGGTTATCCAAGTTTAGTGGCAGTGCTTGGGAATATGTGCCAGCACTTGATCAATATTATCTTCACCTATACGAAAAGAGCATGCCAGATTTGAACTGGCGGAATGAACACTTGCGGGCCGAGATTTTTAAAATGATGCAATTCTGGGCAGACCTTGGGATTGATGGGCTACGGTTAGACGTAATTAACAATATCTCGAAGGATAAAGACTTCCCGAATGATACGTTTAAAACGCCAAGCGACGATGGGCGCAATTTCTATACGAATGGACCACATGTGCACGAATACATTCATGAAATGTACGAAAAGGTCTTTGGCCCGAACCAATTTGTCACGGTTGGGGAACTTTCCTCAACCCCAATTGATGAAGCGATTCGTTATACCAATCCAGCCCGTGAAGAGTTATCGATGGCGTTTACCTGCCATCATGTGAAGGTTGATTATACCGGTGGCAAAAAATGGACACTAGGCGATTATCGGCTGTCTGATCTAAAACGGGTGCTTAGTGATTGGCAAACGGGGATGGCTGCCGGTGGTGGTTGGAACGCATTATTCTGGTCAAATCATGATCAGCCGCGTGCCGTTTCGCGCTTCTTGGATGACGGTCAATACCGCGATCAATCCGCTAAATTATTAGCATTAGTCGAATTTGACTTACAAGGTACACCGTATATTTATCAAGGGGAAGAAATTGCGATGAAGAACGCGAACTTCACCGCCATTGACCAATATCAAGATGCTGAATCCATCAATGCTTACCAGCAAATGTTGAGCGACGGGATTGATGAAGCGTTAGCGATTAAGATTTTACAGCAGAAATCACGCGAGAACTATCGAATTCCGATGCAATGGGATCAAACGGCGCATCACGGGTTTACGACTGGGACACCATGGTTAATGCCGGTTGAGCACGATGATTACTCAGTTGCCGCTAAGATTCATGAACCCAATAGTGTCTTTGCATTCTATCAAGAATTAGTGCGAATGCGTAAGCTTATGCCAGTTTTAATTGAAGGGGACTACCAATTATTTGAACCAGAGGACGAAGCGGTTTACACTTATCAACGACACCTAGATACTGAAACGATTCGCGTGATGGCTAATTTTACTGGTCAAACACAAGTCCGTTCAATACCACACGTCAAGGACGTGCTCATGGATAATTACGAACAACCGCAGTTTGATGGTCAGCAAATCACTTTACGCCCTTATGAAGCTATCATGATGCGGGTTTAAGAAAAGAGGAAGAACGATGTTTAATTTTTTGAAAAAAGGACCAGTTGGACAGGTAACAGCCCCCGTTGCTGGCAGTTATTTACCAATTGAACAAGTTACCGATGAAGTATTTGCAAGCAAGGCAGTTGGCGATGGCTTTGCCATTACCCCTGATGAACGGCAAACAACGATTAGCGCACCAATTGACGGTGTTGTTAGTTCGATTTTCCCCACTAAACACGCCATCATGATTACAACAAAGCAAAATGTTGAGATTCTGATTCATATGGGGGTTGATACCGTTGAATTGAAGGGCGCGCCATTTACGATGCACGTTGAAGCGGGTGATCGTGTCAAAGCTGGCGAAGCGATTGTTGATATTGACTGGCAACAACTAGCAGCCGCCCAAAAGGCAACGACTATCATGGTCGTCAGCAGTAACGCCACCTTTGTACCAGCAGAGCCACTACCAACAACAGTTACGACTGACACCATTATTGGACAGTTTGACTTAGCGGCAGAATAGGTGGGTTAAGATGCAACCAATCATTATTGAATCTGATGATTTCGGGATGACCATACCGATTTCGCGCGCAATCATTACTGGCTTAAAAACTGGCGTGATTTCTACCACTAATGCGCAAGTGACATCGCCTCATTTTGAAATGAGTGCGGCGCTCGCCCAGCAACATGGGATTACGGCAATGGGATTGCACTTGGTCCTCGACAAAGACCGCCCAATTAGTCAGCCACTGACGATTCCCAGCTTGGTAACCCCGGCTGGGTTTTGTCATGCTTATCAAACCTTACAAACTCATCCAAAACAGTTGGCCATTGCTGATGTTAAGCGTGAGTTTCAAGCGCAGATTGACCGCTTTTTGGCGAGTGGGTTACAACTCACGCATTTGACATCGCACCATTTTGTGGCAACGTTAACGCCTGAAATCTATGCAATTGTTCTAGAACTAGCGCAAACGTATCATGTCCCTGTTCGCAATGAAACGGCGCATTTAAGACCGACAGAACAAGCGGCCTACCTGCTATTAATGTCGGAATATGCCGTTTTAACGACTGGGACGTTGATAACGGCGCAACAAACACCGTATTTAACGCCACAGGAAATCAAACGGCAACTGACGCAGAAAAATTTGGTAGGTACGCCGGTGATCTTAAGCCATATTGGGTATTTATCGGCAGAGTTACGGCATAAGAGTCGTCTGACGACGAATCGGCTAGCCGAATTCAATGCGCTTAAAACATTAAAGCAAACCAATTATTGGGATCAATTTAGTTGGCAACTGACGGATTACTCAGAATTAGGAGCGAAGTAGCAAATGACACAATATCAACATTTAACGGTACTTGGTGATAGCATCACGGATCAACGTAATCATTACGCACACAAATGGTACTACCAGTGGTTAGCAGAATGGCTCACAATTCCCACAATCACCAATCTCGGAATTTCGGGGTCGACGATTGCCCAACCGTATGATCCGATGGTTGAACGCTGGCAAGCCATTCCTGAATCAACGGATTTATTATTGATTTATGCGGGTATGAATGACTTTGGTCGTGATGTACCACTTGGTCAATTTGGTGATCAGTCCACAGTAACATTCTACGGCGCACTACAAAAATTACTTGGGCAGATTACGAAACGTTACCCACAAGCGACGGTTTATTTTATCTCGCACGTTCACATTGGGACTGACTTCTTTTCGACCGTCAATCAAGGCGGTTATCAGCAACAAGATTATGAACAAGCGATTGCGCAAGTGACGGACTTGTTTGGCGTTCAGCATATCAGTTTGTTTAACGAATCAGCGTTGTCATTTGCGGATCCACAACAAGCGGCTGAGCTGAGTTTAGACAGTCTCCATCCCAACGATGCTGGCCATGAAAAAATTGCCCAGTTCTTGAGAACTAAAATTAGATAAGCAAAAAGGCGTCGAGCTAAAAGTTAATTTAAGCTCGACGCCTTTTTTTGTGGCTGAATTTAAGTTAAATTAGAACAAATGATGACGGATTTCTTTAGAAGAGTTGGCCAATCCCGTAGTGAATGGCCATTGTAATTAAACCAATTAGGATGTTCCGAATAATGGAGACTTTGACTTTGCCATCGCCCAGTTTAGCGCTGATAAACGCGGTAATGGAAACCGCGATGGTGACGGCAATGATTGTGCCGGTCATCTTGTAGGCTTCAGGCAGTAGAATCATTGTCACAAGGGGGAAGACGCCACCGAAAGCGGCTGAGAAGAGGGATGCAAACGCTGCGGCCCACGGGTTCATATAATGGCCAAGCTCAAGGTCATATTTAACATTAACAATTGTTGCTAAAGGCTTCTTATGCATTAAGTCCTTAGCGATTGCGAGTGCCGTTTCAGAAGTGACACCTTTGGCTTCGTAAAAAGCTTGGACTTCTTTAATTTGATCATCTTTAGCTGTTTTTAAGCGTGCTTGTTCAATGGCAACAGCGGCTTTTTCCGTGTCACTTTGCGAACTAACTGAAGCATATTCACCCGCCGCCATTGAAAAAGCACAGGCTAATAAATCAGCAAGTCCAGCGATAAAAATGGTGAAATTATTGGTTGTTGCGGCGGCAACACTAAAGAGCACACCAACAACGGTTAGAATCCCGTCATTAGAACCTAGAACGCCGGCTCGAAGGGTATTCATCTTTTCTTCCATCGTTTGATGGGGTTTTTCAGTTGTTTTGAGTGGGGCTTTAAGAGTGGTCATAAAAAAATCCTTTCTAAGCGATTATTGTTTGAATAATGTCCCAATAGCGTAAGTGACTACCATGGTTAATAATCCGGAAATCACATTGCGCAACATGGCTTTTGAACGATTCGCTTTGCCGAGAGCGGCTGCACTGTAGCCGGTTAGCGCAAGGGCAATCATCACTGCAATGATGGTGGCTTGCACGCGAATGGTTTGGGGTAATAAGGTGATTGCGGCTAGTGGCAAAATAGAACCGATTGGAAATGAGATGAATGACGCAACAGCGGCTGCGTAAGGACTGGTAAAAGCAGTCGGGACAAACCCATATTTTTCACGTACGACAGTCGTCAACGGATCAGCAGTCATCATTTCGTGTGTAGCCCGATCGGCAAGTTCAGGATCAATCCCAGTGTTGACGTATTTTTGCCGAACAAAAGCCATCTGAGACGCATAATTACTGTTTAAATTCAATTTCGTATTAATGATTGCCATTTCCTGTGCGTCTTTTTGCGTGCTGACAGAGACGTATTCGCCCATCGCCATTGAGATCGTTCCAGCAATCATTCCGGCAATTCCCGAAATGAAGATGGCGAAGCTATTGCTTGTAGCGCCGGCAACACCGATAACAATTCCGGCGACGGATAAAATCCCATCATTGGCACCCATGACGCTAGCCCGCATCACGTTAATTTTTTGGGCGAGTGATATTTTTTTTGACAAGGTGAAGCCTCCAATACTTTTTATTACTTTATAATGATTATAATTAATAACAACTTTCATTTTAGTCAATTTAATTTGAAAGTCAAGTAGCAACCTAGACCAATTAAATTTGAAAAATGGCTTGCCTTCGAGTGTACTTTAAGGAATATGCTAAAGACATTGAAGAAGGGGTGATTAAAATGAGTCGCATTTTAGTATTAGGGGCAGCCGGACAAGTGGCCCAGTTAGTTATTGAGCAACTGTTGAAAGAAAATCAACATGAGCTCGTGCTATATTTACGGCACGCTGAACGGCTAAGCGCATTAGCACAAAATCCACATGTCACGGTTATTGAAGGTGATGTGTTGGCTCAAGAGCCGTTGGCAGACAGTTTAGCTGGGGTCGATATCGTTTACGCAAATTTAGGCGGGCAGTTCGAACCATTAATGCAAAACGTTGTCGCGACAATGACTGCAGCGGGCATCAAACGATTAATCTATATCAGTGGATTAGGCTTGTATCATGAAGTGCCAGGTGCTTTTGGTGAGTGGAATGAACAAGTAGTCGGCCATGAAGTCATGGAAGACACGCGGCGGGCGGCGAAGATTGTTGAACAATCTTCGCTTAACTATACCATTTTACGTTGCGCCTATATGACCAATGAAGATCGGATCGATTACGAATTAACTGAAAAGGGAACACCGTTTAAAGGGACGATTATTTCACGACGGAGTATCGCGCAAGTTGTTGTTGATTTAGTTAATCATCCTGAAAAAGGAATTGGGGCAAGTTGGGGCATTAATCAGCCGAATATTGATGGCGATCGTCCTATTTATTAAAAAACTTGCCTTATAGTATACTCTAAGGTATAAGCTATTTTTGTAGGAGGGATGTCGATGGCACAAGAGCAGTACAAAATCGGCGAGTTTGCTAAATTAGTTGGTTTGTCGACTTACACATTACGTTACTATGAAGACCAAGGCTTGATTATGCCGCAACGCGATGCGGCCGGTGTCCGCTTTTATACATTAGAGGACGTTAAGTGGGTCGGGTTTATACTCCATCTAAAAGGGACCGGTATGCGGATTACAGAATTAAAGCAATATGTTGCATTGCGGGCTCAAGGAGACGCAACGATTGAAGCGCGCAAAGCTTTATTGCAAAAAACAAAGGCTCAAGCTGAAGCCGAATTGGCTGAGCGCCAAGCAAATTTACAGATCCTAACGCGTAAAATTGATTGGTATGATGGTAAATTGGATCAGAGTATCGATCAAGCAGAGAGTTTTGAAACGTATTTACAACGATTTGAATCCTAATAAAGTGAGGTTATTAGAATGGTTAAGAATGAACAATTAAAAGAAAAACAATTATTCCCAGTTGGAGAAGCTAATGTGGCTTATCAAGACTTCTTCGTCGGTCAAAGTTATTTATCAATGTTAGTGAACGAACCAGACGTGAATGTCGGTGTCGGGAATGTCACGTTTGAACCTGGTTGTCGGAACAATTGGCACATCCATCATGCTGGGTACCAAATTCTATTGGTGACTGGTGGCGAAGGCTGGTATCAAGAAGAAGGTAAAGCAGCACAACACTTAGTCCCAGGAGATGTGATTGTTACTAAAGACGGCATCAAACACTGGCATGGGGCCACTAAGGATAGCTGGTTTAGTCATGTCGCCATCACTGCCGGCACACCAGAATGGTTAGAAGCTGTTTCAAATGCGCTTTATGACGCACTTTAATTCAGAAAGGGGTTTTTAAAATGGCAAAGAAACAAACAGCAGGCCGCGATCTATTGGGTGATTTTGCACCTAAATGCGCTGAATTAAACGACGATGTTTTATTCGGGTAAGTTTGGTCGCGTGAATCAGAGTTACCAGCACATCAACGGAGTTTAATCACCATCAGTGCCTTGATTTCAGGTGGTAATTTTGAACAATTACCAGCGCATTTAAAGATTGATAAGGAAAACGGCATTACTGAAGCTGAAATTGTCGAAGTGATTACGCATTTATCATTTTATGTCGGCTGGCCTAAGGCATGGTCGGCGATGAACGCTGCTAAAGCGGCTTATCGACCAGAATAATTAATCAGGGATTAGGACAGATAAGATTGTCCTGATCCTTTTTTTGATGGTATGATAGACAAACAAATCAGCATCAAGAAGTGGAGGAAAGGCCTTGAACGAGCCACAAAAAAATTATACCAACGGTGTTTTAATGACTTTATCAGTGATTGGAATGAAATGGAAACCGTTGATTCTCTGTCATCTTGTGGCAGGACCTCAAAGACCGGCCGAACTTAAAAGAGTCGTTCAGGGAATTTCAGCCAAAGTTTTAACCGATCAATTACGTGAATTGGAACGAGATGGCATCATTACTCGAAAAGTTCTTAACGAAGTACCCCCACACGTGGAGTATGCGATTTCTGCGTACGGCAAATCATTGGTTTCCGTCCTAGGAATGATGGCCAAGTGGGGCGAAGATAGAATCGACTTTCTACAGAGCAATGGTGATGATGTGCAGTTGGATTATCGAGACCATGAAAAATACGATATTTAAAGAAGGCGATAACATTTATTCAAAAAGAATGTTGTCGTCTTTTTAGTGATTTCACAAAACTTACTTTGAGGTGCGTTAGTTAGTTGAAAGTGCGTAATTGTTTATTACGAAGTACCCGATATACTAACCTTATCAACTAAAAAGTGAGGGGAAAAGAAATGAATGATATTCAAAATAAAGTCGTTGTGATTACCGGTGCATCAAGTGGGATTGGTAAAGAGACGGCCACCTTATTAGCAGCCAAAGGTGCAAAACTTGTTTTAGCGGCTCGACGAACAAGTGCGTTGGCGGCGTTGGCAACGGCGTTAACCGCTCAATACGACACTGAGGTTATTTACCAGCAAACGGATGTGACGCAATTAGCAGACATGCAAGCCTTAATCGAATTGACAATCGCTAAATTTGGTAGAATTGATGTGCTATTCAATAATGCTGGCTTAATGCCCGTCTCAATGCTACGCGATGGTAAAGTCGATGAGTGGGAGGTTATGATTGATATTAATATCAAAGGTGCGCTATATGGCATTAAATATGCCTTACCTTTAATGGAACAGCAAAAGAGTGGTCATATCATTACCACGGATTCAGTTGCCGGTCATTTCACTGGTGAAGGCTTATCCGTTTATTCAGCCACTAAATATGCAATGCGCGCGGTGATGGAAGGGTTACGTGTGGAAGAAGTTGGAATGGGCATTAAATCAACGTTAATCTCTCCAGGACATGCGCAAACCGAATTAGCCAGCCGGATTAGTGATCCGCAATTACGAGCAGCTGTTCTCAAGAGTGAAACTGAAACTGGATTAACAGCAACCGATGTCGCTAATGCCGTAATGTACGCCATCGATACACCAGATAATGTGGGCATTAATGACGTCATTCTCCGGTCAATTGATCAAAGAGACTATTAAGACATTGGTCAAAGATTGAATTGAGTCTTGACAACGAACGCTAAAAATAAAAAATATTTTCGAATGGTCTAGTTCAGCGCTTGCAATCGTAAGTTAACGGCACTTTCAAAAAGGCTTTAAAATCAGCTACCACAAATTGAATTAAATACAAGAGTTTAAATTAGAATGCTTAGCGTGTACCATATATAGTGTTGTTTCGTCAGATGGCACATCAATATATGGAAAATGGTGTTGACAATCTGGAGTGATAATTAAATTCATATAAAGAGGGGTTCAGTTCAATGCAGGACAATCGTGCAATCACCAGTGTATTTAATCCTAAGTGGTACATTCAACAGATGAAAGGGTGGACAACATCCAGTTATGGTTTGTTGATGTTTGGGTTAGGCTTTATTTTAGCTGCTACTATTTCCGGTGGTCCAATGACTGGCGTGTCGTTTTTAACGATGCTCGCGGGGATGTTAGGCTTCACCTGTACTATTAGTATTACGAATACGAAACCTTTAAACGGTGTCTTTGGTGTCATCTCTGCATTAATCTACATTATTGTGGCTTATAATGCTAAAAACTATAACGATATGGTATTACAAACCGTCTACATTATTATGTTAGACATCCCAGTCTTATTAATGCCAGATTGGGCGCAAAACGTTGATAAAAAAGTCCGGGGGCTTGCTACTCGTGGTAAAGGACTTCGTAATTGGGCGTTGACGCTATTGTTCTTTGTTGTATCAGTTGGGTTATTATATCTCTGGGAAAGCAATATGACGGACAGTCCACGACCATTGATCGATAGTATCGCCGCTTCAGTTGGGTTTACTGGCGCACTGTTGACCACATTACGGTTTAAAGAAAGCTATTACTTCTGGTTCATCCAAAGTATCGTATCAATCACGTTGTGGGGCATTACAGCAATGCAGGGTGGCTCAAATTGGGTCTTATTCTTCACCTATATCTTGTACTTATCAAACGACTTAGTCTCATTCTTCGACAAGAACGTCGTTTGGTTCCATCCTAAAGAAGCCATTACCAAAAATTAAATCAATAAAAATAGCGTCCCAACACACCGCAATGTGTTGAGACGCTATTTTTATGATGGCCGGGTTGTTTTATAGTTCAACACCGTTTTCTTCAAATAATTCTGGTAATGTCTTCAGTGATTGACCATCGTATTCTGCGAAGAAATCAGTCACGCTGTATTCTTTGCCAGCAGGACGAGAAGCATCATAGCTTGCGCTAATTGTTTCTGTTAACTTACCATCTTTAATGGTTAGTTCTAATTCTTCAACTGGAATACTCCGTTTGTCAGTGATCTTAGCATCAATTAAGAATGGTCGGCCAGCTTTTGTGACTTCAAGGGCTTTGTCAAAGGCAGCGGGTAATTCTTTAGAAGAACGAACGGTGATTGATTCAATGCCCATTGCTTGCGCAATCATGGCAAAATCTTGATCTTCAATGAAGATTCCTGAGTAATCCATTGGAATATCATCTTGTTCACTCTTGATGAAGTTTAATGCGGCATTTGATGTGATGATATTAATGATTGGTAATTGGTATTTCTTTTCAGTGATCAAGTCTTGCATGACCATTGAAAAGGCACCATCACCCGAGATGTTGAAGACTTGGCGATCTGGGTAGCTCAATTGACCAGCTAAGGCACCAGGAACGCCTGAACCCATTGAAGCAAAGAGGGCAGAAATCACCCATTTGTTCTTAGGCGTTAAGTTCAAGTGACGGAAACTGTTGATGATATTATCACCAACATCGATTGAAAAGACAGCATCGTCTTCAGCAATCCGGTTGATTTCTTTGTAGATTGGTTCGAATTCAAGCGGATCAGAGTCGCGGTTCGTTAAAACATCAAGGTAGGCTTGCCAGTTTGCCATATCAGCAACAGCAGCTTTGAAGAATGGTGTTGGGGCAACCGTTTCACTTCTGGCGATTACTTTTTCAACAAAAGCAGTTGCATCTGACCAGATTCCGAAGTCTAAGAAATGGTGACGGCCAAATTGTGCTTCATCGTTATCGATTTGGATAAACTTGAAGTCATGTGTCCGATAAATTAAGTTGGCAAATGGGAAGTCAGCACCGATGGCAATCACAAGATCACTAACGGCCATGATTTCATCAGCCGCTTTAGAAGCAGCCCGGTTAGCCATGCCTAAGTTACCTTCATAACTATCAGGCACTAACCCTTTAGCAAGCCCAGTCATGACGATTGGAATTTGAAGTTTCTTTGATAATTCAACGAGCTTGTCGCCGCCGTCTTTAATCCCACGACCAACGTGAATTACAGGGCGTTTAGCGTCTTTAACCATTGCTAAGAATTGATCAACTTCTTCGTCTGTTGCGACTGGACCAGCCACTTTTTTACGATCTGAAGGTGAGCTTGAGCTATATGGTGCATCTGGAATTTCAACGTAGCCGAAGTCATTTGGAATAACAACCACTGCGACGCCATTGTGTTTGTAAGCTTCACGGATTGCTTTATCAACAACGTATGGCAAGCTTTCAGGTGTCATAACGAGGCGGTTATAAACAGCAACGTCAGAGAACATTGGGTTTTCAGCGAATTCTTGGAAGTAGTTGTAGTTCATGTTCTTGCTTGGTACTTGACCAATCAAGGCTAAAACTGGTGCATGATCTTCTTTTGCATCATATAAACCAGTTAAAAGGTTAGTTGCACCAGGGCCAGCTGAACCAAAAGCAACCCCGATTTTACCAGTTAATTTAGCGTCAGCAGCTGCGGCAAGGGCCCCAACTTGTTCGTGACGAATTTGAATATATTTTAAACGATCCTTTTCAATATTAAGAGCATTCATTGTTGAGTTAAATGAGCCACCAGGGTAACCAAAGATATGATCAACGCCCCAAGATTCGATAACTCTAAGCATAGCAACACTAGCTGGAATAGTTTTTTGAGTAGTAACTGTCATTATACAGATCTCCCTTAAATCAATAATTAGGTTGCGCACAACCTTATGGGAATAATTTAGCACACTTAGAAAACGATTACAAGTGTTAAACGTAGGTTAATCGTATCCTTAACTAATTAACCGCTGATAAATTGGTGCTTGATAAGATTGAATGGATTTAAGCAGCAAAAACCGCGCTATCCGAAAATGGTTAGCGCGGTTTGATTAGTTTAAATAGTCTAGTAAAGTATCGACAGTTAATGCTTGCTTTTCAGTCGCGTTCAAGTCGGCAATCAGTTTACCGGCTTTTAACACCAAGAGTCGATTGCCATATTGCAACGCATCCTCTAAATCATGCGTAATCATTAGGCAGGTGAGTTGGTTATCGCGAATTGTTTGATTGGTAAAAGTCATCAATGCTTGGCTGGAAACTGCATCTAAAGCAGATGTGTGTTCATCTAATAACAGCAATTCAGGTTTTTGAATCGTCGCCATCAAGAAGTTTAACGTTTGTCGTTGGCCACCTGACAAGTTACTAACCGGGCGATTGAGTTGTTGATCCAAGTGATTCGGGAGTGTCTTGGCGAGCGCTTTGATTTGTGGGAGTTGTTGCTTGAGACGCCGGGGAAATAAGCGGCGGCGTTGGCCACGGCGCATCGCCAACAAAATATTTTCGGCAACGGTCATATCAGCTGCGGTGCCCAACTTAGGATCTTGGTAGACACGACTAATGAGCCGTGTGCGTTGTTGGGCGGATTGCTTCGTAATGTCGTGGTCGTTGAATAGTAGTTGCCCACTTGTGGGGGTTAAATCACCCGCAATGGTATTAAAAAAAGTCGATTTACCCGCACCGTTTGCGCCAAGGAGGATGACAAATTCACCAGGATTAATCGTGAGATTTAAATCATTTAAGAGTTGTTTGGGTTCATTATTATCAGTAACTTCAAAATTGAGGTGGTTTAAAGTCATACGCGGGGTCATTTGGTAGTCAGTCCTTTCTTTTGTTGTGGTGCGATGATGAAGATGGCCAGAATGACGGCCGAGAAGAGTTTGAAATCATTGGCGTTAAAGCCGAGTTGTAAGACAAGGAGTAAGATGAGGCGGTAGACGACGCTTCCTAGGATAATGCTAATTAGTTTGGCGATGAAATGCTTGCCGACAAGGAGCCGTTCACCAATGATGATCGCGGATAACCCAATGACCATCACACCGATGCCCATGTTGACATCAGCAAAGCCGTTATATTGTGCAACGAGCCCACCTGCAAGGGCGATCAAGCCGTTTGACAGCACGATCCCAATCGTTTTCGTCCGCTTTACGGCAATCCCTTGTGAGAGGGCCATCGTGGGATTATCACCAGCTGCAATCAGGGATTGACCGAATTCGGTGTAGAGTAAGCCAGCCAGTAATAATAGGGCAATCAGCATGATGACTAGGTTAATGACTAAGAGCCGTTGATCGAGCGTTAATTGATGGAATAGCGGCAGTTGATATAGGTTGTGTTGATCACCAATTGCCATGTTGGCTTTGCCTAAAATCCGCAAGTTGACGGAATACAAACCGGTTAGCGTTAAAATCCCGGCTAACAAACTCTGGACATGGAAGTAGTTGTATAAAATTGCCGTCACGAGTCCGGCTAAACAGCCACCGATGAATGCGACTAATAGGGAAAAGGCAATGTTATGTTGTTGCAACATTAAAGCGCTGAGGGCTGCGCCTAACGGGAAACTGCCTTCAACGGTCATGTCAGGGAATTTTAAGATTCGAAAGGTGATGAAAACGCCTAGGCTTAGTAGGCTCCATAATAATCCTTGGTCAATGGTTGAGATAATAAGATTCATTTGAGAACAGATCCTTTTTGATTAGCGATTTGCATTAAACTCTGCGGAATTGTGATGTGGAGGGCTTTTGCTTTTTTGAGGTTTAAGACTAAATGTCCTTTGCGTAAATACCGAATTGGAGTGGTTGCGGGTTTTGAACGACCACTTAAAACGGCGGCGGTCATCTTACCGGTTTCAACGCCTAAGTCGTATTGGCTTAGGCCGACGGTTGCGAGCCCACCATCTTTAACCATCGTTTCAGCGGATGGAAAGACTGGCGTTTTGGTTTTGTCGGTCACATGGACGAGGGTGCCCATTGCACTAGCAATCGTATTATCGGTGGGAACGTAAATTGCATCGACTTTTGGGACTAGATTCTGGCTGACTTGTTCCAGATCGTTGACTGAACTAAGACTGGCCTCAACAACGGTCAGCCCTTTTTGTTCAGCAAGTTGTTTGAATAAGTGCATTTGACTGGTGGCAGAGTTATCACTGCTTGAATAGAGAATGCCGACGGTTTTCAGTTGCGGCATGATGGTTTGCATTAATGCCAATTGCTTTTGAATCGGGGCTTGATCGGATACGCCGGTGATATTGGCACCAGGATGGGCGTTGTTCTTAACGAGATTGGCACTCGCCGGATCAGTCACGGCGCCTAAGATAATCGGTAATTGCTTAGTAGCATTGGCTAAGCTTTGTGCGGCAGGGGTGGCAATGCCGACCGTTACTTTGGCTTTTTCAGTGACGAATTGATTGCTCATCAGACGTAAATTACTTTGATCGTTCTGCGCATTTTGAAAATCAATTTTGATATTACGGTTGTTATGATAGCCTTCGCTTGCCAGACCAGCGACAATCCCGCGATGAATTTCATCAAGTGCGGGATGAGATAAGGGTTGTAAAATCCCGACAATTGGCAATTTAGGTTGGTTGGCTTCTTTGATTTTTTTGATACCAAGTAGGGTGAGCAAACTCCCAAAAATTAGAATGAGGGGTAAAAAACGTTTGAGTTTAGACATGGCGAAAGCTCCTTTAACGTGCTTTTTGAAACTGACTCTTGTGCTTAACTACATTTACCAAACCGGTGATTACATCACCAATTTGGTAAATTAGGTTAATGCTCAGAGTCAAACCGTTTCAAACACACTTCTATTTTTTAACGTGCTTTTCAAACCGTATTTCTGTGCCTAGCTACGTCGCACAAACGACCGACTGCGTCGTTCATTCGCACCACTAGGCTAGTGTTCGAAATATACCCGGTTTGAACGCACTCATTATTATCAAACAAAAAAGTCCCCCACATGACAGTCATGTAGGGGACAGAAAAAGCCTACATGGATTTCCTCGAGTTAAAATCCATGTAGGCTTAAAATTCAATCGATTACTGATGAATGGCCGCATGGATACAATCAAAAGACTGTATCCATAACGGCATACAATCTCACTTAGCGGCTTTGCCAACGAATATTCAATTGTACTAAGTGAGTGTTTGTCATTTTCAGTAACCTCCGTTTTATTTGATGATTTGAAGTATAGCGGGATGGGTGAAACAAGTCAAGGACTTTGAGTAATTTTCTTTTGAAAATAAAGGTGGTCTAGTCTGAAAAAGCGGTCGATCTGGCTTGCTTTTTAGCGCTAAAAAAGCTAAAGTTATTAACGTATACTTGTGTTTAAAAACAGGAGGAATAAGACAAATATGGCACATATTTCATTTGATACATCCCGTTTGGACAAATTTGTCCAATCAAACGAACTTGCAGAAATGCAAGCAATGGTTAATGCTGCAGACTCACAATTACGTGAAGGCACTGGTGCAGGCAACGACTTCCGTGGTTTCTTAGATTTACCAGTGAACTACGATAAGGACGAATTCGCCCGCATTAAGAAAGCTGCTGCTAAAATTAAGAGCGATTCAGAAATTTTCATCGCAATTGGTATCGGTGGCTCATACCTCGGCGCCAAAGCTGCAATTGATTTCTTGAATAACACGTTCTACAACATGTTACCAGCAGAACAACGTGACTTCCCACAAGTATTATTCGCCGGGAACTCAATCAGTTCAAGTTACTTAAACGACTTAGTTAACTTGATCGGCGATCGCGATTTCTCAATCAACGTTATCTCAAAATCAGGAACAACAACTGAACCTTCAATTGCTTTCCGTGTTTTGAAAGACAAGTTGATCAAGAAATATGGTAAAGAAGAAGCTAAGAGCCGGATCTACGCAACAACTGACCGTGCTAAAGGCGCTTTGAAGACAGAATCAGATGCAGAAGGCTACGAAGAATTCGTTGTGCCTGATGACATCGGTGGCCGTTTCTCAGTATTAACAGCCGTTGGTTTATTACCAATCGCCGTTGCTGGTGGGGATATCGACCAATTGATGAAAGGTGCAGCTGATGCCCGCACTGAATACACAGATACAGACGTTATGAAAAACGATGCATACAAATATGCTGCTTTACGTAACATTCTTTATCGCAAAGGTTACACAACCGAATTATTAGAAAACTACGAACCAACATTGCAATATTTCTCAGAATGGTGGAAGCAATTGATGGGCGAATCTGAAGGTAAAGACCAAAAAGGGATTTATCCTTCAAGTGCTAACTTCTCAACTGACTTGCATTCATTAGGTCAATACATCCAAGAAGGTCGTCGTAACTTGATGGAAACAGTTGTCAACGTTGTGAACCCTAACAGCGACATTGATATTCCAACTGACGAAAAGAACTTGGACGGTTTAGGCTACTTAGAAGGCCACACAATGGACTTCGTTAACAAGAAAGCTTACCAAGGTGTTGTCTTAGCACATACTGATGGCGGCGTCCCTGTTATGTCAGTTAACATCCCAGATCAAACAGCCTACACATTAGGCTACATGATCTACTTCTTCGAAATGGCTGTCTCAATCTCAGGTTACTTGAATGGTATCAACCCATTCAACCAACCAGGTGTTGAAGCTTACAAGAAGAACATGTTTGCTTTATTAGGCAAACCCGGCTTTGAAGAATTAGGCAAAGAATTAAACGAACGCCTATAATTCAACGTTTATAAAGATAAAATTCGACTTTTATTAAAGCATTTAGTCTATTGATTTTATGAAATGGTGCAGTATTTGGTGCATTGTTCTAAAATAAATGGATTAAATGCTTTTTGTTTAATACGGATAAAGAATAAAATATATAAATTACTTATTTTTAGTAAGCGAAGTATAATGACCTTATCAAAGATGACCAATTCATCAATAATATTAAAAGTAAAAATGGAGATGATGGCAATGTTAGTCATTCAATATGTCAACGGTCAAACGAACGCTGAAAAGGTTTATCAAAAAGCGGCTGAATTTGTCGCAAATCAACAACTGGAAGTACCCGATTTCGAAGATTACGTCGCAATTAAGCAGGTGACGTTGGATGGGCAGCCATTAACGTTGGCGGATGCGACCATGCGCGGCTTATATAATTATTTAAATCAATAAAGTTAATCTGAAAGAAAAACGTCGCTCAAGAGAGCGGCGTTTTTGAGTTAGGCAAATTCTATAATTAATCCGAACAGAAATTAAAAAGCCCAAAGCAATCACTTACAATGGTAGTAGCTAATTCCAACCAATATAGGGAGTGATTACTTTGGGTACATCTACTTTATCACGTTTTCAACGTGGCGCACTAGCAC